>JAEYYS010000387.1 GCA_023428335.1 Verrucomicrobiota bacterium
CCTCCTGGCTGCCGGGGTTTGAGCCGGCATCGGCAGGTTGTCATGGGACAGCAGTCGGCTGATTCACCCCAGCAAAACCGCAAGCCAAGCGCAAAACCTCAACTCGACCCTCCGCACTTCAAAAGCACTTCCCCTTCGCAATACAGCTACTCAGTCCCCTTTTTCAGGGGCTATGGGATGCCTGTGATTTGAGATCTGAGATGCGCCCACGGCGCGTCACGCCCCCAGCTCCGCGACGGCGGCATCCAGGGTCGCGCTGTCGCGGATCGAGATCACCTTGGCCTCGCGGTCGATCTTGCCCATCAAGCCGGCGAGGGTGGCATCGGGCCCGAGCTCGATGAAGAGTCGGTGGCCGGCAGCGAGCAGGTGGCGCATGGATTCCACCCAACGCACGCTGCCTGTCACCTGCGCCGTCAGGGTGCGGCGGATGTCCTCGGCATCGCCGACGGGCCGTGCCTCGAAATTGCAGACCACCGGCACGGCCGGCGACTGGATCGACGCGGACGCCAAAACCTCGGCAAGGCGTTCCTGGGCCGAGCGCATGAGGCGGCTGTGGTAGGCCCCGGCCACCGGCAGCGGGATGGCGCGCTTGATGCCCTTCTCCTTGGCCAGAGCCGCCGCCTTCTCGATGCCCTCGACGCTGCCACTGAGCACGATCTGGCCGGGGGCATTGAGGTTGGCGACATCGACGTCGCATTCCGCCGCCAGGGCGCGCACCGCCTCCTCCTCGCCGCCAATCATCGCCGCCATGGCGCCGCGGGTCGCCTCGCAGGCCGCCTCCATGAAGCTGCCGCGCTGGAACACGAGGTTCAGACCGGTGGCAAAATCAAAACTGCCCGCCGCCGCATGGGCGGTGAACTCGCCGAGCGACAGTCCCGCTGCCGCCGTCACCTGCAGGCCCGGCACACGCTCGCGCAGAGCCCCAAGCAGGGCCAGGCCATGGGCATAGAGAGCGGGCTGGCAGCGGCTGGTCTTGGTCAACTCCTCCATCGGCCCCTCGAACATCACCTGTGACAGCGAAAAGCCGAGCGCTGCATCGGCCTGCTCAAGCAGACGACGGGCGGATTCACAGGTGGCGGCCAGATCCTGGCCCATGCCCACCTTTTGGGCACCCTGACCGGAGAAAAGAAGAACAGCGGAGATCGACATGGGATGAAAAGCGCTCGGGCGCCCCTGAAAAAGCATGCCCCCGGACAGGGCGCAAGCCCCGAGTTGAGCCGCAAGCCGCCCGCCCCTCGGCATCTGAAATCTGAAATTTGAAATTTGAAATCCCCCAACCGCGGCCATCCATGCGTCATGCCGCGCCCTTCTGTCGCCGACTTGCCGCCGGGCTTCAATCGCTGCGCCTTGCCGGCACGTGGGCGACGCCTCATCGTCGGCGTGTCCGCTGGGCGCGACTCGGTGCTGCTGCTGCACCTGTTGCTGCGCGCCGGCTGGACCGATCTCGTCATCGCTCATTTCAACCACGGCCTGCGCGGAAGGGAGTCGGGGCAGGACGCCCGCTGGGTGCGCGCCCTCGGCCGCCGTCTCGGCCTGCCGGTGGAAGTCGGCGGGGCCGACGTGACCCGCCTGGCCAGGAAGCAGCGACAATCACTCGAAACCGCCGCGCGCGAGGCCCGCCACGCCTTCTTTCGTGAGGTCGCCGGTCGCCACGGCACCCGCCAGGTCGTGCTCGCCCATCATGCCGACGACCAGGCCGAGACGATTCTCGCCAACCTCTGCCGTGGCGCCGGTCTCAACGGCCTGGCTGGCATGCGCGCCGTGCAAGCCCTCGGCCAACTGACCCTGCGCCGGCCCTTGCTCGGCATGGACCGGCCCGCCATCGACGGCTGGGTCGCCGACCTCGGCCTGCGCTTTCGCGAGGACGCCAGCAATGCCTCGAACGAGCACCGTCGCAACCGCCTGCGCCATGAGGTGCTGCCCCTGCTCGACGCCATCTACGCGCGCCGCGTGGCGCCGCTCATCGTCCGCGCCGGCACGCAGGCCCGGCTCGCCGCCGACCATCTCGACGGACTCGCCCGCGCCGCGCTCGCCGATCCCGCCTGTGTCGACGCCGAACGCAGGCTGCGTCTCGACGCCGTCTGGCAATCGCTCTCGCCCGCCGTGCAGTCGCTCGTGCTGCGCCGCTGGCTGCGCGACATCTGGCAACTGCCGGAGATCGGGCAAACCGAAATCGAGCGCGCGCTCACCCTGCTCAAACCCAACGGCCCCGCGCGGATCAACCTGCCGGGCGACTGGCAACTGCGGCGCAAGGCGCGGCGACTGGAGCCGGTGCGGCTGCGCCCTTGAAGGTTGACCCGGCGAATCCGAAGCACCTGGCTCGCTTTATTTTTTTCTCGCACGATCACCCCTGTTTCTGAGACGCGCGTCACACGCGTACGTACGCTCGGGCGACCGGCAGCAAATGTTTGACAGGCGGGTGGAAAGCGTCCCCTAGGTTCGGCCGTTCGCCCCCCATTTTCTCATGTCCAAGGCCCTCATCATTGCCGAAAAACCCAGCGTCGCCGCCGACCTGGCCCGAGCCCTCGCCAAGGCGCCGGGCATGACTGCCTTCAAAAAGGAGAAGGACTATTATGAGAACGACAGCCACGTCATCAGCAGTGCTGTCGGTCACCTGATCGAGCTGGCCATGCCGGAGGCAAACGGCAAAAAGATCGGCTGGGGCTGGACGCACCTGCCGATCCTGCCGCGTGAGTTTGAACTGAAGCCGATCGAGGACAGCGCCGATCGTTACAAGGTGCTGACCCGGCTGATGAAGCGCAAGGATGTCGACCGTCTCGTCAATGCCTGCGACGCCGGCCGCGAGGGCGAGCTGATCTTCCGCTACATCGTTGAAGCCGCCGGCATCAAGAAGCCGGTGCAGCGCCTGTGGATGCAGTCGATGACCCAGGGCGCCATCCTCGACGCCTTCAAGAAACTGCGCTCGGACGACGAGATGCGACCGCTCGCCGACGCCGCCAAGTGCCGCAGTGAATCGGACTGGCTGGTCGGCATCAACGCCACCCGCGCGCTCACCGCCTTCAACTCGCGCAACGGCGGCTTCCGCCTGACCCCCGCCGGCCGTGTGCAGACGCCGACCCTGACCATCCTCGCCAAGCGCGAGCTGGAGATCCAGGCCTTCGTGCCGCGCACCTATTATGAGGTGCACGCGCTCTTTGAAGTGCCCGCCGGCCGCTACGAAGGCCGCTGGTTCGACGAGACCTTCAAGAAGGACGAGAGCGACGAGCACAAGAAAGCCGAGCGGCTCTGGGACGAGGCGCAGGCGCAGGCCATCGTCGAACGCTGCATTGGCAAACCCGGCAGGATCGAGCAGACCACCAAACCGACCAAGCAGGCCGTGCCGCTGCTGTACGATTTGACCAGCCTGCAGCGCGAAGCGAGCAACCGCTTTGGTTTCTCCGCACGCCGCACCCTGCAGATTGCCCAGGCACTCTACGAGAAGTTCAAGGTGCTGACCTACCCGCGAACGGATTCCCGCTACCTGCCCGAGGATTATCTCGGCACCGTGCGCGAAACCCTCGGCACCTTTGCCAGCCACGACAGCCGCAAGCAGGACGCCCTGCCGCATGAACTCGGCACGCACGCCGCCACCGCCCTCGACCAGGGCTGGGTGCGACCGACCAAGCGCGTGTTCGACACCAGCAAGGTGAGCGATCACTTCGCCATCATCCCCACCGGCCTGATCCCGCCGAAGGAACTGCCGGAGGCCGAGCAAAAGGTCTTCGACATGGTCGCCCGCCGCTTCGTCGCCGTCTTCTTCCCGCCCGCCGAGTTCGAGGTCACCACCCGCATCACCCGCGTCGGCCAGGATGCCTTCAAGAGCGAGGGCAAGGTCATGATCGAGCCGGGCTGGCTCGCCGTGTACGGCCGTCGCGCCGCCGCCGAGGCGGGGGCCGAGGGCGACAGCAAGGATCGCCTCATCGTCCAGGCCAAGGACGGCGACACCGCCAGCACGATCGACGCCAAGACCGAGGAACTGGCCACCAAGCCGCCGGCCCGCTTCAATGAAGCCACCCTGCTGTCGACCATGGAGAATGCCGGCAAGTTCGTCGAGGACGAGGAACTTGCCGAGGCGATGAGCGAGCGCGGTCTGGGCACGCCGGCAACACGTGCCGCCATCATTGAAGGCCTGATCCAGGACAAGTACCTGGAGCGCACCGGCCGCGAACTCTTTGTCACCGCCAAGGGCCTGGCCCTGATCGATCAGATCAGCCAGATCGGCATTGAGGCCTTGAGCAGCCCGGAACTCACCGGCCAGTGGGAATACAAGCTGCGCCAGATGGAGCACAACCAGCTCGACCGCGCCAGTTTCATGCGCGACATCCGCAACCTCACCACCGAGGTTGTCGAGAAGACGCGCGCCTACCTGAAGATCGCCAAGGACAAGGTCTATCCCGACTTCGACGCCGTCTGCGGCCTGTGCGGCCAGCGCGGCTTCAAGCAGACCGAGGACCACCTCTCCTGCAAGAACCCCGACTGCAAGGTGCGGGTGTACAAAATCATCGCCGGGCGCGTGCTCAGCGACGACGAAATGCGCGACCTGCTGGAGAAGCGTTTCCTGCCGCCCATGGAGGGTTTCCGCAGCCGCAAGGGCCAGGAGTTCACCGCCGGCATCGAGATCAAGGACGACGGCAAAACCGCCTTTGTCTTTGCCGGCGGCGAAAACGATCCCGACGCCCCGCCCCCCTTCGACTTCAGCACCGCCACGCCGCTGGTGCCGGTCTGTCCGGTCTGCGCCAAGAAGGGCCGCAAGGGCGCCATTTACGAGACGCCTGACAACTACATCTGCAACGTCGCCGCCGGCGATCCCAAGGCCTGCAACGCCAAGCTGCCAAAACTGCTCTGCCAGAAGGCGATCACACCCGACAACGCCGTGCTCTTTTTCACCGAGGGCAAGACCGCGCTGATCGAGGGCATGATCTCCAAGCGCGGCCGGCCGTTCAAATCCTTCTTGGTCTGCAATGCGGGCGACAAACGCCTGCTCGGCTGGGAATTCCCGCCGCGCGAGGCGAAGCCGAAGGCCGAGGGCGCCGCCACCGCCCCCAAGCGCAAGAGCCGCTTCGGCAAGAAGGACGAGGCCTGAGCCCCGCACCCCCCATGAT
>JAEYYS010000405.1 GCA_023428335.1 Verrucomicrobiota bacterium
GGCCAAGCCCCACCGCAGGGCCCTGGCCACCGCCGCCTGTGTGTTGCAGGCCGGACTGCTGCTGACCGGCAGACCGGCCATGCCACTCACCTGGCTGCTCGGCACGATGCTCGCCGGCATCGCCCTCACCCTGGGGCGCCGCCTGCGCGGTCTGTCCCGAACCCTGCACGCCCGCCAAGCATGACCCGCCGCCTCATCGCCGGCCTGACCCGACTGGCCACCGGCGTGCGCCGGCTGGCTGCACCGCCGCAGGGTGAAGGTCCGGCCATCTACTACGCCAACCACGGCAGCCACCTCGACTTCGTCGTCATTTGGGCCGCGCTGCCAACCGCAGCGCGCGAGCAGACCTCGCCCGCCGCCGCCGAGGACTACTGGGGCCACAGCGCCCTGCGCCGCCGCATCGCCTGCGGCCTGTTTCAATCCGTACTCATCCCGCGCGAAGGCATCACCCGCGACAACAACCCGCTCGACCGCCTCGGCGAGGTACTGCAATCTGGCCGCTCGCTCATCCTCTTCCCCGAGGGCACGCGCCGCAGCGACGGCCAGGTCGGCGAGTTCAAGGCCGGCCTCTACCACCTGGCCAAACGCTTCCCGGGTCTGCCACTGGTGCCGGTGCATCTGGAAAACCTCAACCGCATCCTGCCCAAGGGCACCCTGCTGCCCGTGCCGCTGATCGCCCAGGCCCACTTCCGCGCCCCGATTCGCCTGGAGGAGGGCGAAGCCAAGACCGACTTCCTGCGCCGCGCCCGCGCCGTCCTGCTCGACGAACCCGCCGCCTGACCGCCATGGACCCCGACCTGCAGCTTCTCTTTGGCGTCCTGCTCGCCGTGCTCCTTCTCGCCTCCGCCATCGGTGCCGTGCTCGCGCTCCGGACACGGGAAGCAACCGCGCGCGCCACGGTCGCCAACCTCAACGCGCGCATCCGCTCCTGGTGGGTGATGACGGCCGTGTTCGCCGCCACCCTGGCGCTCGGGCCGGTCGTGACGACGCTGCTCTTTGCCGCCCTGTCCTTCCTCGCCATGCGCGAGTTCATCACCCTGACACGCACCGAACGTGCCGACCATGCGGTGCTGTTCTGGGCCTTCTTCGTCATCCTGCCCCTGCACTACTTCTGGGTCGGCACGCGCTGGTATGGCATGTTCAGCATCTTCATTCCGGTCTACGCCTTTGTTTTCATCCCCTTCCGCCGCGTGCTGACCGGTGAAACGGCGGGCTTTCTGGTGAACACCGCGCGCATCCAGTGGGCCCTGCTCGTCTGCGTGTATGCGGTGAGTCACATTCCCATGCTGCTGGCCCTGCCTCTGCCGGGCGGCGCCGCCGCCAACGCCAAGCTGCTGTTTTTCTTCGTGGTGACCGTCCAGCTCAGCGATGTCCTGCAGTACCTCTGGGGCAAGACCTGTGGCCGCCGGCCGGTCGCCCCACGGGTCAGCCCGCACAAAACCTGGGAGGGCACGGTCGGCGGCATCGCCAGTGCCGTGCTCGCCGGCACCGCCCTGAGCTGGGCCACCCCCTTCACGCCCTGGCAGGCCGCGCTCATGGCCCTGCTCATCTGCCTCGCCGGCTTCTTCGGCGGCCTCGTACTCTCCGCCATCAAGCGCGACCTCGGCGCCAAGGACTGGGGCGGCAGCATTGCCGGTCACGGCGGCTTCATGGACCGGCTCGACTCGCTCTGCTTCGCCGCACCGCTGTTTTTCCATCTCACCCGCTTTTACTTCAGCAGCGACATCCTGCCAAAACCACCAGACTGGCTGATGCAGGTTTTGGGCCGCTGAACACGTAGCCATCGTCTTCATGAAATGCCTGCTGCCGCTCTTCTTCGCCCTGTCCGTGCATGCCGCCACGCCGCCGCGCATCGCGGTGATGCAACTGCGCCATGAGACGGTCACCTTCCTGCCGAATGAAACCACGCGCGAGGATTTCATCTACCCCGGCTCCCCCGCCGCCGGCGAGGCCCTGCTGCGCACGCAACCCAAGGGCGACATGGGCGGCTTCGTCAAGGTCGCCCGCGAGTACGGCGCGGAACTCGTCGGCATCGAATCGCCAGGCATGCCGGAAACCGGCATCGGCGCGGGCTGGGTGACCCGCGACGCCTACGAACACTTCACCGGCCGCATGCTCGCGGAACTGCGGGCGCAGGGACCCTTCGACGGCGTGTACCTCGCCCTGCACGGCGCCATGGCCGTGCACGGCATCGCCCGCCCCGAGGCCGAACTGGCGCGCCGTGTGCGCGAGGTGGTTGGATCCAAGGCGGTGATCGCCGGCACCTTCGACCCGCATGGCAACGAGGACGCCGAGTTTCTGCGCCATGCCAACCTCGCCTTCGCCTACAAGTACTATCCCCACTACGACGCCCACCTGCAGGGGGAACGCGCGGCCCGCCAGCTGGTGCGCGCGATCCGCGGCGACTATCAGCCCGCGCACGCCGTGCGCACCGTGCCCATCCTCAGCGCCACGGTGTACCAGTGGACCGGCCAGCCCCCCTGGAGCACGCTCGTCCAGCGCTGCCTGACCTGGGAGGCACGTGAACCCGATCTCTTCGTCAATTTCTTCTACGGCTTCCCCTGGGCCGACGTGCCCGACGCCGGCATGTGCTTCCAGGTCATCAGCAACGGCAACCCCAAACTCGCCCAAGCGGTCGCCGATGACCTCGCGGAAACCGCCTGGCGCCTGCGCGCCGACATGTTCGCCGCCACGCCGATCCATCCCGTGAAACAGGCGGTGAAGCTCGCCGCCCAGGCCCTCGCGGAACGACGCCAACCGGTGGTGCTGGCGGACTACAGCGACCGCTCCGGCAACGCCACCTGGCTGCTGCGCGAGGTGCTCGAGCAGGATCTCGCCAAGGTGGTCATCGCCACCCTCAAGGATGACCGCACCCTCGCCGCCCTGCGCGCGGCCGGCGCCCGCAGCGGCGACGCCTTTGACCGCGAAGTCGGCGGCTACGTCGATGACTCCGCCGGTCAACCCGTGCGCGTGCGCGGCACCCTGGAACATTTCGATCCAGGAGAAAACGGCACGCCCGCCGCCCGCATCCGCTTCGGCCGCGGCAACCTGCTGCTGCTCAGCCCGCAATTGGTGCAGATCATGACCCCTGAGGAACTGCCCGCCCATGGCGTTGACGCCGGCCAGTTCGAGGTCTTCGCCATCAAATCCCGCGTTCATTTCCGCCGCGGCTTCGATGACAACGGCTTTGCCCCCACCATCCTGCTCGTCGAACCGCCAGGCCCCTTCATGGGCACCGTCCATCTCGATGCCCTGCCCTACCAGCACCTGCGCGTGGGCGACTACTATCCCTTCAACCCCAATCCTCGGCGCTGACCCGCTGCCGCGCTCGATCCAGGCTAAGGCACGGCCCGCGATGGCGCCAGCGCGCCCGCCAGCCGGCAAGCGGCCGGAAAGAACGACGGCGCCGGCTTCGATGACCCTTGTCGGCGCCGCATGCGGTGGCGCTGCGACTCCCCAACCATGACGCCACGCCCGCTCCTCCCGACGCTTGCCGCCCTGCTCTCCTGTCCCGCGCTGCTGCACGCGGCGGAGGCGGCACCCGCGGCACCAGGACACGGGCTGATCTGGGCCGACTGGCTTGTGGTGGCCCTGTACATGGCGACCACCCTGTTCATCGGCTGGCGCTGTTCGCAGGGCGACCGCACGACGAGTTCCTACTTCATCGGCTCGGGCCGGATGAATCCGGTCCTCATCGGCGTCTCCCTGTTCGCCACCCTGCTGAGCACCATCACCTACATGTCCCTGCCCGGCGAAACCCTCGGCAAGGGGCCGGCCTTCATCACCAACTATCTCTCCTATCCCTTGGTTTTCGTGGTCGTCGCCTTCGGTCTGCTGCCCCTGTACATGCGCCACCGCGTGCAGAGCGCCTACGAACTGCTTGAGGAACGCCTCGGCCTCAGCGTCCGCCTGCTCGGCGCCAGCCTCTTCCTGCTGCTGCGCCTGGTCTGGATGTCGCTGATGATCTACCTGACCTCGAACGCCATCGCCATCATGGCCGGCATCGGCGAGGAATGGGTGCCGCTCATCGCCGCGGTGAGCGGTCTGGTGACCATCATCTACACTTCCATGGGCGGCCTGCGCGCAGTGGTCATCACCGATCTCATGCAGACGATCCTGCTGTACGGCGGCGCCCTGCTGGTCATCGGCACGGTGACCGTGAAAATGGGCGGTTTCTCGTGGTTTCCGACCGAGTGGCGCGGCAACTGGGACCGCCAGGTTGTCTTCAGCTGGGACTGGTCGGAGCGGGTCACGGTCGTCGGCTCCATCCTTTCGGTGTTCTTCTGGGTCGTGGCGACCATGGGCGGCGACCAGGTTTCCGTGCAGCGCTTCATGGCCACGGAGAACGTCCGCGCCGCCCGCCGCGCCCTGGCCGTGCAGCTGGGCATCAGCATCGTCGTCGGACTCACCCTCGCCTGCGTCGGCTTCGCCCTGCTCGGCTACTTCGAGGCCTTCCCCGAACGTCTCGGCGAGGGGCTCGACCTCAAGCAGCATGCCGACAAGGTTTTCCCGCACTACATCGCCTTCCACCTGCCGCCGGTGATCTCCGGTCTGGTCGTTTCCGGCCTGTTTGCCGCCGCCATGTCGAGCATCGACTCCGGCGTCAACTCGATCACCGCCGTGGTCATGCGCGACTTCCTCGACCGCTTCGGCTACGGAGCGAAAAGCGACGCCGAGCACTTCCGGCTCGCGCGCTGGATGGCCTTCGGCATCGGCGCCGTCGTGGTGGCAGGCAGCACGGTCATGAAGCATGTGCCCGGCAACTTCACCGCCGTCACCGGCAAGACGGTGAACTTCTTCACTGTGCCGATCTTCTGCCTCTTCGTCTTCGCCCTGGTCATCCGCTTCGCCTCGCCCATCGGCGTCTGGATCGGCACCGCCTGCGGCGTCATCGCCGCCGGCCTGATCGCCTTCTCCGGGCCGCTCTTCGTGCCCGGCTTCGATCCGAAGACGATGAATGACCCGGTCAGCTTCCAGTGGATGCAGCTCGCCGCCTTCCTGGCAACGATGATCGGCGGCTGCCTCGGCAGCCTGATCTTCCCGCGACGCGACACCGCGCCAGCCCGGCCTCAGTAAACAACGCTCACCAGCCGCGCGGCCCCTGCTCGAACGGATCCGGCGGCGGCGGCGGCGGCCCGAGCTCGGGTTGCTCCAGGATGGTGGCAAATTCGAAATCGATCAGGCAGAAGCGGCCGTCGGACGTCCGGTAGGTGACGTTGCGCAGGTAGGGATCCTCGTGACGCACGCCATACTGCTCCAGTTCGGCATAAATCTGGCGCAGCTTGTCCTCGGTCATGTGGTCGACACGCTGCCCGCAATTCGAGGTCACCAGGTACAACCGCTCCGGATCCGCCTCGAGCACGCGCGGCACGAAGGGACAGCCCATCTTTTCCAGGTACTTCAAGACCCGCACCTCATGCTCGAAACGCTCGCGCGCCTGGTGCCCCTTGAACGTCTTGTGGACCCGGCCGTCATAGCCCAGGCGCACCGTGGCGCGGGCGGTATTCTTGGCTTCCTGCATGAGACAATCACTAAGGCGGCAGCGGAGCCCGAGAGCAAGCGACCAGGATTGGAAAACTTCCCGAAAAACCTTTCGCTTTTGGCACAAGACGTGCTTTTTCCTTCCAGCGCGCGTCCGGACTTCCGTTCCGGCCCAACCGAAACCCGAACCCAACAACCATGGCCAAATACAAACTCGAATACATCTGGCTCGACGGCTACACGCCGGTGCCGAACCTGCGCAGCAAGACGCAAATCAAGGAATTCGCCAGCTTCCCAACCCTTGAGCAGCTTCCCAACTGGGGCTTCGACGGCAGCTCCACCCAGCAGGCCGAAGGCCGCAGCTCCGACTGCGTGCTCAAGCCGGTCGCCGTCTACCCGGACACGACCCGCAAGAACGGCGTTCTGGTCATGTGCGAAGTCATGATGCCGGATGGCGTCACCCCGCATCCGTCCAACAGCCGCGCCACCATCCTTGACGATCCGGACGCCTGGTTCGGTTTCGAGCAGGAATACTTCCTCTACCAGGACGGCCGCCCGCTCGGCTTCCCTGAGTCCGGCTTCCCCGCCCCCCAGGGCCCCTACTACTGCGGTGCCGGCTACAAGAACGTCGGTGACATCGCCCGCCAGATCGTCGAGGAACACCTCGACCTCTGCCTGGACGCCGGCATCAACCACGAAGGCATCAACGCCGAAGTGGCCAAGGGCCAGTGGGAATTCCAGATCTTCGGCAAGGGCTCGAAAAACTGCGCCGACCAAGTCTGGGTCGCCCGCTACATCCTGCTCCGCCTCTGCGAAAAATACGCGGTGGATGTCGAGTTCCACTGCAAACCGATCCGCGGCGACTGGAACGGTTCCGGCATGCACGCCAACTTCTCGACCAAGCACCTGCGTGAAGTCGGCGGCAAGGAGTACTTCGAGAAGCTCATGGCCGCCTTCCAGAAGAACATGAACGAGCACATCGCCGTCTACGGTCCCGACAACCACCTGCGCCTCACCGGCCTGCACGAGACCCAGTCGATCGACAAGTTCACCTACGGCATCGCCGACCGCGGTTCCTCGATCCGCGTGCCCCACAGCTTCATCAACAGCGGCTACAAGGGCTACCTGGAGGACCGCCGTCCGAACTCCCAGGGCGACCCCTACGCCATCGCCTCGCGCATCCTCCGCACCATCGCGGAAGTGCCGACCGCCTGAAGCGCCCGGTCAGACCCCTGACTCCCCACAAACGCCGCCTGGCAACAGGCGGCGTTTTTTTGCGTCGTGGCAGCGGTTGCCAACCGCTGGACTCCAGCCCCCTCCCCGGCCGAAACACGAGCCATGCCATCGTTCCCGCGGGTCACCGCTCCGCGCTGCAGCACCTCCCCACCTTGACATTCCGCCCGCCAGCGCGATGTTTTGTCTTCGCCACGCGGGTGTAGTTCAATGGTAGAACACGAGCTTCCCAAGCTTGATACGTGGGTTCGATTCCCATCACCCGCTCCACGTTGAGCCTCAACGGACAACCGACGCTGACTCAGGCACTCTCCACCGCAGTCTCAACAGGGCTGAGCCAGCGCGGCGATTCCCAAAACCTCGGGGTGAAGGTTCAAGAGGTACCGGCGAACGAGACTTGCATCCCCCCAGCCGGGATCTCTTTCCGGGTGCAGTGTGGAATCATCCGCGGAACACCCGTCCTCGCCGACTTGACAGGGTTTGCGTGCCGGTCACGCTCAACCCTCATGCGAATTCTCCTTTCAGCCCTGGCCCTGTCGACCGCCCCCATCCCTGGCCCCGGCGCTGAGGCGACGTCGGTGGGACTCGGCGCGAACAGCCTGTCCATCGCGACGGGCCAGCCCTCGCTGGTCCTCATGTCGAAGGGCTCCACGCACATCCCCGTGTGGTCGCTGTCCGGTGGCACCGTCGGTCAATCGGTCGCGGGTGTCGTGACGGGGCTTCCCAGCGACTGCGCCGCGGTGAAGGTGTCGATCGTCGTGACCACAACCGATCCGGAAACCCGTCCCGAATTTCAGGATGTCTATCGCGTCCATCTGTCGCAGATGCTCGAGGGTGCCCCGTTCACCCAGCGACAGGTCCTGGGCAAGCCCGTGCGCACCGCGCTGCCCGCCGCGCCGTTTCACTCGCGGACGATCACCTTGGAATCCTATCACGAGATCGTGCCCGATGCCCCGCTGACGGTGCGCATCCAGCGCGAACCCGGCGATCCCGGCGACACCTTCACCCGGCCCACGGGGCTGGCGGCCGTGCGGGTGACGCCGCTCCGCGCCCTGCCGGAGCCCCACCTCGTTCAGGACGTGGCAGGTTACAATTCGTGGCCCATGCTTCAGGCCATCGGCAAGACGCTGGTCTGCGTCTACGGCCGGGGCAAGGGACACACGATCGCCAGCGACGACCGCGCCGTGTATGCGCGCACCTCGACCGATGGCGGGAAGACCTGGACCGAGGAAACCGTGGTCGCCGATGCGCCGGGCTACGGCGAGGTCGCCGTCGGCAAGGGGCTCGATTCCACCGGTGCGATGCTGCTCTGGGTGCGGCGCATCGGCAAAAACGAGTGGCACCACGATCTCTACCGCAGCACCGACGGGATTGCGTTCACGCTCGTCGCGACGCCGTCGCTTGCCGTGCGCCCCATGCAGATCACCGATGTCTTCACCGTTCCCAAGGTCGGGCTCATGGCCCTGTGGTTCGGCGGGGATTACAGCGACAAGCCCACGCAATCATGGGGCATGATGACCAGTGGCGACGACGGCAAAACGTGGTCGCAAACGCCCGTTGAAACCGGACTTCTCAAGTCGGACTGGCCCACCGAACCCGCCGCCGTGCATCTGGGCGATGGCAAAATCCTCGCCATCGCGCGAACGGAGACCGGGCCCGCGCAATTCCAGATCACCTCCACCGACGCCGGTGCCACCTGGACTCGCACGCGCACCAACATCAGCGATGTCACCGCCTCCACACCGAGCCTGATCCTCGACGCCAAAACCGGCCTGCTGAGCAACTACTACTATGAGCGGGGTCGCGGCATCCTCCGGCGTCGGGTTGTCGATCCGAATCGGGTGTTCGACCAGCCACTCAGCTGGCCTGGATCCGAAGCCGTCGCCCTCGGCAGTCGAGTCACCTTCGACGCAGGCAACGCGAACGCCACCGTCATCGGCGACAGGCACTTCGTCTCCTTTTACTCCGGCAAGGCCCCCGACACATCCGTCTTGGTGGCGGAGACCCCGGCACCCGCGGTGCGCTGAAGGACGGCATGGATTCCGTGGGCCTCCTGCACCGGCAGATGGACCTCATCGAGAAGGCGCCGCTGGATGCCGCCGGACGGACCTACCTGCGCAGGCTCAAGCGACTGGCGTTTTTGCACGGCGTCGAGGTCTGCCGCGTGTCCACTCACCAGAGCTTCGTGAAGCCGAAGGCCGAGGATCTCAGCGCGAACGTCGAGCACACGAAGAAGTGCCTCAAGATTGCCGCTGAGCTGGGGTGTCCGTGCCTTCGCATCAACACGGGAAGCTGGGGCACGTCCAGGGACTTCAACGAACGATGAGGAACCGCGGCCGGCCGAAGGAATGCCGGCTCCGTCGGCGTTGAAAGGCTCATGGCACAGGAACGCTGGGTCAAGAGCCTCGGCATCGCCTTCCTCCTGATCTGGGGAGCGCTGGCGGTGGCGCCGTTGCACCGCCAGGATTGGGTGCTGGAAAACCTGCTCGTGCTCGCCGCGGTGCCGGTGGCGCGCGCCGCCTGGCGTCGCCGCCTGTTCTCCACGCCGTCCTGGATCCTGCTCTTCCTGTTCATGGTCCTGCACCAGATCGGCGCCCATTACACCTATTCGGAGGTGCCCTACGATGCCTGGTGGCAGCGGCTCACCGGCCACTCGTTCAACGCCCTGTTTGACTGGCAGCGCAACCACTTCGACCGCCTCGCCCACTTCCTCTACGGCGTGCTGCTGGCCCTGCCCTTCCGCGATACCGTGCAGGGTCTCTTTGGCGCCCGCGGCTTCTGGAGCTACCTGCTGCCGCTGGATTTTGTGCTGTCGACCTCGGTCTTTTACGAACTGGTCGAATGGCTGGCAGCCAGTGTGCTCGGCGGCGACGCCGGCATGGCCTACCTCGGCACCCAGGGCGACATCTGGGATGCCCAGAAGGACATGGCCCTCGCCGGCTTCGGCGCCCTGCTGACGCTCGGCGTGGTGGCGATTCTGGAGCGACGCCACGGCGGCCCGACCGAACATTCCATCGACTCCCCCGGGCCACCTCCGTGAGGTCGGTTAATCGCTCCGCCAAGCCTGATCGAGGACGATTTTGCCGTCTTCACGTCGCCGGTAACGGGCGGTGAAGGCCTCGGCCTCCGGCGCCGGCTCACGGCGCAGGACGCGGTCGCTGCCAACTGGCACTTCCGTCAAGCGTTCGCCCCGGGCGAGCAGGGCCGGCAGCTCGTCCCAGGAACCGATGCCGAGGCCGGCGATGACACTGCCGGGCGGTAGCGGCGCGGGATCGAGACACCAGGCCGGGGCCACGTGCTGCTGCAAGTGCTGGGCGTGGGCGGCGCGCAGACTGGCGATCCAGAAGGCGCGCAGGGCCGGCAGGTGCAGCAGGGCCTGCCAGCGCGGATCGAGCAGGGCGGGCAGAGGCGCGGCGTTCAGCCAGCCGCCGCACAGGCCGAGTTCGAAAACCTCCGGCAGCGCACCGGCGCCATCACGCGGCAGCCAGCGATCGAGATAAGCCTGCAGGGGCGCCGCCAGGGCCTGCTTGCGCCAGCGCGTTTGCAGCAGCCTCACGGCGTCGAGCCAGCGTGCCACCTCATACCCCAGCGGCGCGAGATCGCGGCGGGCGGGATGATCCTCGGGCAGGGGCGGAACGTCTGGCATGGGCCACGCACCTTGGCGGCGCCGCCGACCGGCGCCAGCGAAAAGCTCAGTCGCGGTTGCGGCGGAAGGGAATGCGGGCCGGCGGCTGGCCGTCCTTTTTGGCCTCGTCCTTCGCCGGACTGCCGGCCTTCTTCTTGCCGGCGAGCAGCGAACCACTGGGCAACTCCAGGTACTCGGCCGCGTCGAGGTACTTCACCGCCTCGCGCGGATCCTTGAGCGTGCTCGCCGCCTGACGCAGCAGGGGCGCGCCGGCGGCATCGCCAAGCACCAGCACGCCATCAAGGGCAGCCGCGCGCACCTCGGCATCGGGATGGATGAGATGGGGCTGGATCTTCGGCAGTTCCTTGGCGTCGTAGGAGATCGATGCCTCCTGGATGGCCTCCAGGATCTGCGGGACGGACTGGGCGGGTGCGGGTGCCCCACCAACCCCGACCGCCGGCTTGGCGACCGGGGCGGTGCTGGCAGCGGCTGAGCTTTGAGAGGCCGACGGGCTGGCCGACTCCACGCGCTGCGCCGGGGAGGGCGCCTGCGGCTGGGCGCGTTCGGGGCCACCTGCGCGGAAGGCAAAAATGACAACGCACAGAGTGCCGGCGGCGGCGACGACGAGGATCCAGCGGGCATTCATGATCAGGAGGGAGAAGGCATGCTTTGGAAACGCCTTCAACCCGTCACGATGCTCTGAAACGGGGCACGAGGCAACCCCGACGAACAACTTCGTCTGTCTGCTCAGTATTGTGTCGCCTCGGGATAGCGCTCGGTGATGTCGGGGAAAACCCTGCCGCCAGCAACGCTGATGGAACCTTCGATGATCTCGCGCAGCCCCTCGTAATAGGGATGGTTCTCCGCCACGTAAGCCCCCGTTCCCGTGAGCTTGTCGAACCTGGCGGTGCCGAACTTGACAACCCGCGCCAGGGGGTTCCTCGGATTGCCGGTATTGATCTGGATCAGGGTCAAGGCTTGGATTTGCAGACATTGGAACTGCGCGGTTTCCTCCCGCCTCTCCGAATCCAGAACCTGGCCACGAATGTTCAACTGGTAACGCCGCACAGACCTTGATGTGCCAACCTGCTCCAGATTCGTGATGTGTTTATCCGTCGCATAACGATACATCAAACTGAATTCGCGATACTCGTCCTCCACGTAACCGAAGCGCTCCTCGTAATAGTCCACGTCCTCCATGATCACGCTTCCGGTAAGCAGCACGACGAGGTTGCGCTTGGCGTGGACTGCGTAAAACCAGTCCTTGCCCGTCCTGCTGCGCTGCGCATCGACGTCGAAGGTTGCGGTCACCCGGACCAACGCCCACCCGCCGATGCCCTTCTCAGGCTCGGGCAGGATGCCCGTTTCAAGAAGATCCATCAGGAATTGCCTGTTGCCGTATCGGCTGACACCGATTTTGGCTCCGTACTCTTCGATGCCGCTCTCCGTGAGGAAAACGCCGTTCCTTTCCGTGAAAAAAGACCAGCCGTTCTTGAAGGTAGACCCGGCATCAACCCCTGTCAGCAGCCTGCCCCTGTGACCCTTCTTTGGCAAACCCTCCTGGAGATAGCTCAGCTTGAGGGCAAAGTTGACATTGCCAACGGACCCGGGGACATCGGCCAGGGCCGCGACCGCGATGCAGAAGAGAGTGCCGACGAGGACAAGGAGGCTTTTCATGGATTCACTTAAGTGGACCTGCCTTCCCTCTGGGAACGACGCAAGCAAAAACGGTCCCGGACGCCCGTGCGACTGCACGCAGCAGCGCGCCTTTGGCCGGCCGTCCTGAACTGTCGCAGCCACCAAGTCGGGTGGCGACAGAGGAAGGGCGTCACCGGCGCCAAGTCGGCTCCAGGTGACGCCCCATCCTGACAAGGGTCACAAACCGGCGAAAGCATCGCCGCCCGGCCATCAGAAGACCGCTTCCGCGGCTTCCGGGAACTGCTGGGAGATGTCGGGCTGGACCTTGCCAGCGGCCGTGCTGAGCGTGCCTTCGAGCACCTCACGATCGAATTCTTCCTCCCCGTAGTAGGGGCCGGTGCCGGAAATTTTGTCGAGCTTGCTCGGGCCGCACTGGTAGACGGCGACTTCAGGGTTCTCCGGATCGCCAGTGCGGACCTTGGTCAGCTTTTCGGCATTGTTGTAGATGCCTTGAAACTGGTACTCGCTTTCCGAGTAGTCGCCCGCTTCCAGCACGCCTCCGAAATCCATGACGTAACGGCGAACGGACTTCCAGTTGCCGCTGTCGGTAACAGTCGTGGTGTCGGTTTCCTTGCCGAAGTCCTGCTTGTTGACGCGCTTGTAGTTCCAGTTTTCCGCAAAGCCGCTGCGCGCTTCAAAATCGCGGTCGATGACCACGCCGCTGAGCAGCACGACCAGACCCCGCTTGGCATGCACGGCATAAAAGAGGTCGGGACCGGAGTAGGACTCCTCTTCGTCGTCGAAAGTGCCGGTCACCTGCACCAGCGCCCAGCCACCGATCCCGGAGCCGTTTTCGTCATCCGGCAGCAACCCGGCATCGTACAGGTCCGTCAGGAACTCCTTGTTGCCATACTTGCGGGTGCCAACTTTGGAGACGTATTCTTCGTGGCTTTCCTGGCTGATGGGGTCGTCATTCTTATCGAC
>JAEYYS010000460.1 GCA_023428335.1 Verrucomicrobiota bacterium
CCCGCGAACAGGTCGCCGCCGCCTTCCGCCTGGCCATGGCGGAAATCCTCGCCGAGGCCCACGACGGCTGCCTGCCGCTGGTGTTCGACGACGCCTTCGCCCACTCCGACCCCGAGCGCGTGCAAAAACTCCTGCGCATGCTCGACCTCGCCGCCAGCCGCGGCCTGCAGATCATCGTCCTGACCTGCACCCCCGCCGACTACGCCGGCCTCGGCGCCAAGGAAATCCGGCTGGGCTGATAGAACAGCCGGTGCTGACCGCTGGGATCGAGGATGGGCGTCCAGCCATCGGCGCGGAAACCCGCTTCGATTTCCCATTCCGAGGCCGGCACCCCGGCATAGTGCGGCTGCCGAATGGCAAAGGAAAGCTGGCCATCCGCCCAGCGAATCACGGCGGTGAGACTGACGGCATCCCCCAGCACCTCGTTGGCTGCGATCCAGCGTTCCAGGTACTCCAGAGGGGTTGCCGGAACGAATTCTATGGCTTGTCGTGAGCCTGGTTCACCGCGCAAGTTGGGCACGGGATGGGTCAGCACTCTTGGAATCAGGCCGAATTTGGGCGGCACGGTGAGTTTGATCACGGAACCCGAATGTTCTTCGAATTCGACGAGATGCTCGGTACCCACCTGTCTGTCAGGGGCCGCCTTGAGCAACTGCGACCATGTCAGTGCGGCTTCGATCAGGAGCCCATGTTCGCCAGCCGCAAGACAAGCTCGTTCGGCTTCGTCTTGTGCGCGGCGGGTCCGGTCGTCCCCAGCACCTGCGAGGTCACGCGCACAAAGGTCGCGTAATCGGTCGCGCAAGGCTTCAAGCGGATGCCCTTGACGGTGCTCTCCTGGAGCACCGCTTGGGGACTCTTTTTTTTCGCGCTCACCCTTTCATTCTCGCCGCTCTGCCGCTCGCTGTCAACCCGGCCCGGGGCGCGCGCACGGCGAAGCCTGCTCGCTCTGAGTCCAGGACGTGGCCATCTCTCCCAGGCGAGTGGTCTTCGACACACGCGCGCTCCGGTCCGAACCTTCGCCCCCCCCTCGCGCTCCGCGCGCCCCTGCGGCGGAAGGCGAGGCCACTTTCGGGGGTCCGCGCCCCTTGGAATGTGTTTCCACCTTGCACTCCGGCGGTTTTCCCCGATTTTCCGCCCCCCTTGCCGCCATGATCCCCAACGCCTACCGCTCCCTCCACTGCAACGCCATCCGCGCCGAACACGTCGGCCAGAACGTCACGCTGTGCGGCTGGGTGAATTCGGCGCGCGACCACGGCGGCGTCATCTTCATCGACCTGCGCGACCGCGAGGGCCTGACCCAGGCGGTGTTCCGTCCGGAGGAAAACGCCGAACTCGCCGCCCTCAGCCACAACCTGCGCGAGGAGGACGTGCTGCAGATCCGCGGTCGCGTCGAGCGTCGCCTGGCCGGCACGGAAAACGCCAAGCTCACCACCGGCGAGGTCGAAGTCGTCGTCACCGAGTGCACCGTCCTCAACAAGGCCGAGGTGCTGCCCTTCCAGCTCGACCGCGAGCTGTCGAACGAGGACCTGCGGATGAAATACCGCTACCTCGACCTGCGCCGCGAGCGGATGAACCGCAACATCCGCCAGCGCCACAAGATCACCAACGCCGCGCGCAACTACCTCGACGCCACCGGCTTCATCGAGGTGGAAACACCGATCCTGTCGAACCCGACCCCCGAGGGCGCGCGCGACTTCCTGGTGCCGGCCCGCCTGAGCCCGGGCAAGTTTTTCGCGCTGCCGCAGGCGCCGCAGCAGTACAAGCAGCTGCTCATGGTCGCCGGCCTGGAGCGCTACTTCCAGATCGCCCGCTGCTTCCGCGACGAGGACCTGCGCGCCGACCGCCAGCCCGAGTTCACCCAGATCGACATCGAGGCCAGCTTCGTCGGCCAGGAGGACATCCTCGGCCTGGTCGAGGGCCTGCTCGCCGCCATGTTCAAGGCGGGCCGCGGCGTCGACATTCCCCTGCCCTTCCCGCGCATGACCTACCAGGAGGCGATGGACCGCTTCGGCTCCGACAAGCCGGACACGCGCTTCGGCCTGGAGATCACCGACATGGCCGACGTCTTTGCGGCCTCGGAGTTCAAGATCTTCCGCACCACCCTGGAGAACGGGGGCGTCGTCCGCGCCATCAACGCCAAGGGTTTCGCCGGCATCACCACCGGCCAGATGATCCGCCTCAACGAGCTCGCCATCCAGGCCGGCATGAAGGTCAAGCAGCTCGCCTTCATCAAGGTCGAGCGCAACGCCGAGGGCGTGCTCGAGTACAAGAGCCCCCTTTGGAAGTTCTTTGGCGAGGCCGAAAAGGCCGCGCTGCTGGCCAAGCTCAACGTCGAGGAGAACGACATCGTCTTCTTCTACGCCGGCACCTGGGACGAGGCCTGCAACATCCTCGGCCGCGTGCGCCTGGAGATCGCCGCCATGCAGGAACTGACCAAGAACAGCGAAGCGCTCAACTTCCTCTGGGTGGTCGACTTCCCGCTGCTTGCCTACAGCCCCGAGGACCAGAGCTGGGTGGCCGTACACCATCCCTTCACCCGCCCGAAGGCCGAGGACGTGCCGCTGCTCGACGCCGGTGACTACGGCAAGGTGCGTGCGGAGGCCTACGACGTCGTGCTCAACGGCTACGAACTCGGCGGCGGCTCGATCCGAATCCACGAGAGCGACCTGCAGGCGAAGATGTTCTCCGTGCTCGGTGTCACGCCCGAGGAGCAGCAGCTCAAGTTCAGCCACATCCTCGAGGCCTTCCAGTTTGGCGCCCCGCCGCATGGCGGCCTCGCCCTCGGCCTCGACCGCATCGCCATGCTCGTCGCCGGCGAGAACAGCATCCGCGAGGTGATCGCCTTCCCGAAGAACAACAAGGCCTGCGACCTGATGACCGACAGCCCGACGACGGTCGACTTCAAGCAGTTGCGCGAGCTCTACGTGCAGAGCACCTGGAAGGACAAGAAGAAGGACGAGGCGGCCGACTGAATCCGGCCAACCGGTGTTTGCTCATCCCGGGGTTCTCGGCAAAGTGCCGGGAACCCCGTTTTTGTCTTGTCCGACTCCGCCCCCACCGTCCACGACGCCCGCGAGGCTTTGCAGCGCCACTTTGGCTTCCGCGAATTCCTCGATGGCCAGGAGGAAGTCATGGCTGCCGTGCTCGGCGGTCGCGACACCCTGGTCATCATGCCGACCGGCGGCGGCAAGTCGCTCTGCTACCAGCTGCCGGCCATGGTCATGGACGGCATCACGGTGGTGGTCAGCCCGCTCATCGCGCTGATGAAGGATCAGGTCGACGCCCTGGAGCGGCGCGGCATCCCGGCAACCCTGATCAACAGCAGCCTGTCGCCCGCCGAGCAGGCGGAGCGCATCCAGGCCCTGCGCGCGGGCGCCTACAAACTGGTTTATGTCGCTCCGGAACGCTTCCGCAGCCGCCAGTTCACCCAGGCGCTGCGTCAGGTCGAGATCGCCCTGTTCGCCGTCGACGAGGCGCACTGCCTCTCGCAGTGGGGCCACGATTTCCGGCCCGATTACTTCCGCCTCGGCGAGGCCCTGGCGGCGATCGATCATCCGCAGGTGGTGGCCCTCACCGCCACGGCCACGCCGGAGGTGCGCGACGACATCCAGCGCGTGCTGCGCCTGCGCGATCCGTTTGTCACCGTGCGCGGCTTCCAGCGGCCGAACCTGAGCCTGAACATCACGCCAGTGAAGGGCCAGGACGACAAGTACCAGCGCCTGCGCCGCGTCATCGCCGAGCACAAGACCGGCATCGTCTACTGCGCCACCCGCAAGCGCGTCGAGGAGGTGGGCGAGGAACTGCGCTCCTGGAGCCTGCCGGTGGTCGAGTACCACGGCGGCCTCGATGACAAGGAGCGCGAGGACCGCCAGGACCGCTTCATCTCGAAAAAAAGCGGCATCGCCGTCGCCACCAACGCCTTTGGCATGGGCATTGACCGCCCCGACGTGCGCTTTGTCGTGCACTTCGACGTGCCCGGCAGCGTTGAGGCCTATTATCAGGAGGCCGGCCGCGCCGGCCGCGACGGCGAACCCTCCTGGTGCGAACTGCTGTTCAACCACGCCGACACCCGCACCCAGGAGTTTTTCATCGACGGCAACAACCCGGGGTATGACATCATCCAGTCGATCTATCAGGCCCTGCTCAGCCTGGCCGACACCGATCACCAGGTGGCGGCCAGCATCGACGACCTCGCCGACCGCGCCGGCTTGAAGAACGGCATGGCCGCCGGCACCGCCCTCGGCCACCTGGTGCGCGCCGGCTACATCGAGCGCTACGACATTCCCGGCAAGCGCATCCGCGGCACCCGCCTGCTGCGGCCCGAGGTGCTGGCGCGCGACCTGGAGATCGACACCGCCGCACTGGCGGAAAAGGAGCGGCGCGACCGCGCCAAGCTCAAGGCGATGACCTCGCTTTGCTACGACGACCGCGCCTGCCGCCAGGAGCAGATCCTCGCGTACTTTGGCGAGACCGACAGCGCGCCCTGCGGCACCTGCGACGTCTGCCGGCGCAGTGGCGTGCAGACCGCCCGGCCCGGCACCGCCGAGGAGATGACCGCCCTGCGCCAGGCACTCAGTGGCATCGCCCGCATGTCGCGCCGCGGCGCCGACGGCTGGGAGGGGCGCTACGGCAAGGGCCGCATCATCCAGATGCTGGTCGGCAGCAAGTCGAAGGAAATCGTCGACGCCGGCCTTGACCAGTTGACCACCTATGGCCTGCTGCGCGATCTCGGCAGCCAGCGCCTGCACCCGCTGTTTGCGGAGATGGAAAAGGCCGGCCTCATCGTCACCAGCACGGGAGAATATCCGGTGGTCACGCTGACCGACCGCGGCGCCGAGGTGATGCGCAAGGGCGGCAGCCTCAGCCTGCGCTGGCCGGACTTGTCGACGGCGCCCGCCGCGCTCAAGACCGACGCCCGCGGCGGTGGCCCGGCCCTGCAGGAGCTGGGCTTTGACGAGGCCCTGTTCGAAAAATTGAAGCGCCACCGCAACGCCGTCGCCCAGGCCGAGGGCGTGCCGGCCTATGTCATCTTCAGCAATCAGACCTTGGAATTCCTCACCCGCCTGCGGCCGCGCAGCGTCGAACAGGCACTCAAGATCCGCGGCATTGGCGAAAAAAAGGCGCGCGAGTACCTGACCGACTTCCTTCACATCATCGAGCGGCACGGTTGAGCGCCGCCGGCCCTGCAATCCAAGGTTGACCGCCCCCAAGGGTTCCTTTAGGCTGATCCTGCAGTCATGAGGGGCGCCTGTGCTCCGACGACCCTTCCGCCAAGCGCATTAGCCCCATGCACCACGTTTTGACCGTGCCTGTAGCGATGAATGGACCCGCGATCCTGTCGCGGGAAGGGAACGTCGCGGTCGCGAGACGCACGCACAGCCGGCTTTTCACCAAGCCCGCCGCCCACGACTGCGGCACCGGACGGGACCCCGGCCACCTGCACCCGCAGGTGGCGACGGAGCCCGGTCCGCTGGATTTGACCCGTTGTTCATTCCAGCCCCAGGATTTTCTCCCTGTCCGTCAGACCGGTGCCTGCAACCCCACCCCACCACCCCTGAACGAACACCCATGTCAGACACCCAGACCC
>JAEYYS010000476.1 GCA_023428335.1 Verrucomicrobiota bacterium
GTGCTCTGGCTGCCCGGCACCGACCACGCCGGCATCGCCACCCAGAACGTCGTCGAAAAGACCCTGAAAAAGCAGGGCGTCATCAAGCACCGCGACGACCTCGGCCGCGAGGGCCTGGTCGCCAAGATCTGGGAGTGGAAGGAAAAACACGGCGGCATCATCATCGAGCAGTTGAAGAAACTCGGCGCCTCCTGCGACTGGAGCCGCGAGCGCTTCACCTTTGATCCCGACTACAACGCCTGCGTCATGCGGGTGTTCGTCGATCTCTACAAGAAGGGCCTGATCTACCGCGGCAAGCGCATGGTCAACTGGTGCCCGTCCTCGCTCACCGCGCTCAGCGATGAGGAGGTCGTCATGAAGGCGCAGAACGCCATCATGTACCACTTCAGGGTCGAGGTCGTCGAAGAGCCCGGCACCTGGCTGGAAATCGCCACCACGCGCCCCGAAGTCATCCCTGGCGACACCGCCATCGCGGTGAATCCCAAGGACGAACGCTACGCCCACCTCATTGGCAAGCATGTGCGCCGGCCGCTGCCGGTCGAGAACCAGGCCCTGCTGCCGATCGTCGCCGATGAGCACGTCGATTTCACCTTCGGCACCGGCGTGCTGAAGGTGACGCCGGCCCATGACAAGGCCGACTTCGAGATCGGCCAGCGCCACGACCTGCCGGTCATCGACGTCATGCACCCGAACGGCACGCTCAACGAGCTCGCCGGCAAGGACCTCGCCGGCATGGAACGCTTCGCCGCCCGCAAACGCGCCGCCGAGTTGCTGGCCGAGATCGGCAGCCTCGTGAAGGAGGAGCCGTATCAGAACAACCTCGGCTACTCCGAGCGCGCCGACGTGCCCATCGAGAGCCGTTTGAGCGAGCAGTGGTTCCTCAAGTACCCGAGCGTGAAGGCAAGCCAGGCCGTCGTCGCCGACGGCGAGATGCAGTTCCACCCCGACCGCTGGGCCAAGGTCTATGACCATTGGATGAACGGCCTGCAGGACTGGTGCATCAGCCGCCAGGTCTGGTGGGGACATCGGATTCCGGTGTGGTATCGCAAGGGGTCCGACAAGTCCGACGCGTCCGACATCTACTGCGGCATCGAACCGCCGGCCGATGCCGAAAACTCGGACCAAGACCCGGACGTCCTCGACACCTGGTTCAGCTCCTGGCTCTGGCCCTTCGCGACGATGGGCTGGACCGGCGACAAGGCGCAGGACGCGCAGAACCCGCTGCTGAAGGCCTTTTACCCGACGACGGATCTCGTCACGGGGCCGGACATCATCTTCTTCTGGGTCGCGCGCATGATCATGGCCGGCTTCGAGTGGATGGGCGAGCTGCCGTTCAAGAACGTCTATTACACCGGCATCATCCGCGACAAGCAGGGCCGCAAGATGAGCAAGTCGCTCGGCAACTCGCCCGACCCACTCGAGCTGATCGCCAAGTACAGCGCTGACGCCCTGCGCTTCGGCATCATGCGCAGCGCACCGCTCGGCCAGGACATCCTGTTCGACGAGAAAAACGTCGAGCTCGGCCGCAACTTCTGCACCAAGCTCTGGAACGCCGCGCGCTTCCGGCAGATGCAGGGCGGGGCCACCGAAACCGAGATCGATCCCGCGCTGCTCAGCCGCGATGACAAATGGATCCTGCTGCGTCTGAACGCCGCCATTGCCGAGGTCAGCACCGCCCTGGAGGAATACCGCTTCAGCGATGCCACCGCCTCGCTCTACCGCTTCTTCTGGAGCGAGTACTGCGACTGGTATGTCGAGGCTTCGAAGGCCGTGCTGCAGGGCGATGATGAAAAGCGCAAGGCGAACACCCTGGCGGTCATCGACTTCGTGCTCGGCCACACGCTGCGGCTGTTCCATCCCTTCATGCCCTTCATCACCGAGGAGCTCTGGCACGGCATGGGCTTCCATCAGGACATGCCGGAAAACCAGGGCGGCAGCAGCATCCAGTTTGCCCCCTGGCCGAAGCCGCTCGACGCCGATGAACTCGCCCACTTCGGCCTGCTGCCCGAGGACGAAAAGGCGGCAAACGACACCTACGAAACCGTGGTGCTCGGCCGCGGCCTGAAGAGCACCTTCAACCTCAACAAGAAGGTGCGTTTCGTGCTCAAGCCGAACCAGGAACTGCCGGCCCACGAGGTCGAAGTCCTGCGCCTGCTGCTCAACGCCGAGCCGCTCGAGGTCGATGCGAGCTTCACGCCGACCAAGGGCACGCCGAGCGCGCTGACGCCCCTGGGCACGATCTTCCTGCCGCTCGACGGCCTGATCGACGTCGAGGCCGAGCGCGCGCGCGTCGGCAAGGAACTCGCCAAGGCCGAGGCCGAACTCGAGAAGGTCACCGCCAAGCTCGCCGACACGAACTTCACCTCCAAGGTCCCGCAGAAGGTGCTCGACGAGCATCAGCAGCGGCAGACCGACTGGCAGGAGAAGCTCGCCAAGCTGCGCGAAATGCTCGCCGCCCTCGGCTGAGGGCGGCAGGCAAACCCGCGCCTTGTTGGGGGCGGCGGCGATGACATGGAGGGAGATGCGGGCAGCCTTGCCCGCGCGGGCCCCCTTCATGATTCCGCCGGGAAGGACCGCAGTTCCAGGCCGCCGCAATCGTTGCAGCGGGCGTCGGCCTTGTGAAACTGGGCCAGGCAGCAGGGGCAGTACGCCTGTGCGCCGGCCTCGCGCGCCGGCACGGGTTCGAGAACCTGCAGAGGCACCCCGCGCGCGGCAAAAAACTTCTCCAGGGCGAGCCGCTGCACGGCGGCACCGGGGGTGCGACGAAACGCCACCTGCCTCCAGAACAGGCGCGCCAGCGCCGGGCGATCGCTCTCGCCCAGCAGCTCCCAGGCGGCCAGCGGGTGAAACTCGCGACGGTCGCCCGGCCCGAATTCATCGGCGGCGCGCAGGGCATGCTGGGGCAGAAAGGCGATGGCAAGCGTTTTCCAGAAGCGCTGCGGCACCGCCACCGCCCGACGCCAGAACTGCCAGGCCTGGAC
>JAEYYS010000508.1 GCA_023428335.1 Verrucomicrobiota bacterium
ACCCGGTGGTGCTGAAGCTGCGCTCCCTGACCCTGACCCACAAAAGCGACGTCGGCGGCGTGCGCCTCCACCTCGCCGATGCCGCCGCCGTGCGTGCGGCCTTTGCCGACATCCAGGCGGCGGTCACCGCCAAGGCGGGAGCGGCACACTTCGCCGGGGTCACCGTGCAGCCGATGGTCGCTGCTGATGGCTGGGAACTCATCCTTGGCACCTCGACCGATCCCCAGTTTGGGCCGGTGATCCTGTTTGGGGCCGGTGGCGTGCTCGTGCATGTGCTCGAGGACACCGCCCTCGATCTGGCACCGCTGACCCCGGAACAGGCGCACGGGCTGATTGCCCGCACGCGCATTCGCAAGGCGCTCGCCGGTGCCCGCGGACAGGCCCCGGTCGATCTCGACGCGCTGGCGCGCCTGGTCGCCGCCTTCAGCACCCTGCCGCTGCAACTGCCCGACATCGCCGAGATGGATCTCAACCCGCTGCGCGTCAGCGCCGCCGGTGCCGTCATCCTCGACCCCCGCGTCGTGTTGAAGACGAAGTGAAATCCAAAGCCGGCGCCCGGGGACAGGGCGCCCCGCCTGCCGATCAGGCGGTTTCGCGGATGTGCGCCCAGCAGTGCACGTGCGGGTCGCCGCGGAAGTACCAGACCATCGACGGCCCCTCGATCTGCCAGACATCCCAGACGCCGTCGTTGCCGACGTCCTGGTTCTTGAAGAAGGCGAGGTGCAGGTGGTCGAAGCCGGCGCCCTCGATGAGCTTCATCGATTCGGTCGCGTCCTCCTTGCGGAAGGGCTTGAGCAAATCGGCGAGCACGGCGCGCACCAGGCCCTTCTGATCCGCACTCAGCTCGGTCATTGGGATGCCCTCCAGGCCCTTCGTCTTGCCGGTCAGCTTGATGGTCTTGTTGCCGGCCTCGTCGCGGGCGTCACCGAGCAGGGCCAGGCCGCGCTGCTTGCCGTCGAGCGCCTGAAACACCTCGTTGGCGCGCTTGGCCTGGAACCAGTAGGCATTGCCCTCGTGGTCGGGCTTTTCATAAAAGCCCTTGGCGGCGTGGCCGTAGAAAATCGGGCCGCCGAAGGCGACACCGGCCTCGCTGTCGCCATCGCAGCGGCGCGTGCAGTGGCGACCGGTCAGCACGAACTGGAACTTGCCGCTGCCCGGTTCGCCGAAGAGGGCGATCGAGGAGCTGGCGAAACCGCCGTCGCGGGCGTTGTCGTGATCGAACTGGCGCCAGACCTCCTTCTTGTACTCCTCGCTGTGCAGGCCGTCGAAGATCTGGCGCACCAGGTCCTGCTGGTCCGGGTTGAGCAGGTCGCGCAGGCGCTGAGGCACGATGTGCCAGTTGTTGTCGATCTTGAGCCGGCGCGGATCGTCGTAGGCGAAGCAGAGGGCGGCCCGCTGGGCTTCGTTGAGGCTGCCGTGCAGCTGCTGGACGAGGGTTTCCGAGCGGGGGCGCGCGGCGGCTTCGGCGAGGGCCGGGGCGGCGAGACCGGCGGCCAGGGCCTGGGCACCGTGGAGGAGGAACTGGCGACGCGAGGTCGCGGCGGAGGGCAGGGAAGGATTCATGGCTGGGTTGTACCAAAAATCCTAACGGCGTGTAAAGGCGGATTTGTGCGGCCGGCGGGCGCGCAGCTTTGGGTTGAAGTGGCCGCGCCCCTGCGCTTTCCTCCGGCGTTCCTTTCCCCCACCCACTCATGAACTACGATCTCATTGTCCTTGGCGGCGGTCCCGCCGGTTACGTCGGAGCCATTCGCGCCGCCCAGCTCGGCAAGAAGGTGGCCTGCGTCGAAAACGACCGCGCCGGGGGCACCTGCCTGAACTGGGGCTGCATCCCGCCCAAGGCGCTGCTCAAGAACGCCGAACTGTACCACACCCTGACGCACCGCGCCGAGGAGTTTGGCCTGAAGATCGGCAGCATCGAGTACGACTGGAGCAAGGTCATCGGCCGCAGCCGCGGCGTCAGCGACAAGCTCAACAAGGGCATCGAGTTCCTGTTCAAGAAGAACAAGATCGACTACCTGCGCGGCACCGCCAGCATCCCCGCCGCCGGCAAGGTGGAAGTCACCGCCGCCGACGGCAAGAAGGAGGTCCATGAGGCCGCCAACATCCTGGTCGCCACCGGCGCCAAGAGCCGCGAGATGCCGGGCTTCCCCGTCAATGGCAAGACCGTCATCGGCAGCAAGGCGGCGATGACCCTCGCCCAGCAGCCGAAGAGCATCGTCGTGCTCCGCGCCGGCGCCATCGGCATCGAGTTCGCCTACTTCTTCAACGCCTACGGCACCAAGGTGACCGTCGTCGAAATGCAGCCGAACATCCTGCCGGTCGAAGACACCGAGGTCAGCCAGGCCCTGGAAAAGAGCCTGACCAAGGCCGGCATCCGCCTGCTCACCAACACCAAGATCACCGGAACCTCCGAGGACGGCAAGGGCGTCAAGATCACCGTCGAAGGCGCCGCCAACGAGACCCTCGAGGCAGATGTGGCCCTGGTCGCCATCGGCGTCAGCCCGGTGCTGCCGGGCGGCATCGACCTCAAGCTCAGCGAGCGCGGCTGGCTGCACACCGACGATCGCTACCAGACCTCGGTCAAGGGCATCTACGGCGCCGGCGACATCATTGGCCCGCCCTGGCTGGCCCACGTCGCCAGCTACGAGGCCATCCAGGCCGTGGAAGGCATCTTCAGCGGCCACAAGCCGAAGAAGGTCGGCGTCTTCCCGGGCTGCTCCTACTGCCATCCGCAGGTCGCCAGCATCGGTCTCACCGAGCGCGCCGCCAAGGAGAAGGGCCTCAAGTACAAGGTCGGCAAGTTCCCCTACGTCGCCAGCGGCAAGGCCCTGGCCGCCGGTGAACCCGAAGGCTTCGTCAAGATCCTCTACGGCGAGAAGCACGGTGAGATCCTCGGCGCCCACATGATCGGTGCCGAGAGCACCGAAATGATCGCCGAGATCGGCTTGGCCATGAACCTCGAAGCCACCTGGGACGAGATCGAAGCCACCATCCACGCCCACCCGACCCTCGCGGAAATGATCAAGGAAGCCACGGAAGTGGCCAAGGGTCACCCGATCCACGTCTGATCTTGGGGCGCTCCGCAGGGAGCGCTTGAAGGGTAGGCCGCATCCGTGTGTCGGACGGGTCAGACTTGACTGACTTGACTGACTTGACTGACTTGACTGACTTGACTGACTTGACTGACTTGTCGGGGCCTATCTGCTCCGCTTTCCCTCTGGCACGCCGGTCGCTGGCGTGTTAGAGGC
>JAEYYS010000509.1 GCA_023428335.1 Verrucomicrobiota bacterium
GAGTAGGAGAGCAGGTCGTCGATGAGCTGCCCCATCTGCGCGGCCGCCTGGCGGACCGAGCGGAGAAAATTCCGTCCCTCGGCATCGAGCTGATCCGCGTGATCCTCCGCCAGCAACTGACTGTAGCCGTCGATGCCGCGCAGCGGCGCCTTGAGGTCGTGGGAGACCGAGTACGTGAAGGCCTCGAGGTCGCGGTTTTTCGCCTCGAGTTCGGCCGTGCGCTCGGCCACCAGCCGCTCCAGCCGCGCCTGCAGTTCGCGCTCGCCGCGGGCCGCCTCGACCCGGGCGCTGACGTCGTGGGCAAAGACGACGCCGGCGCGTTGCCCGGCGAATTCCATCTCGTGCCAGGACAGCTCCATCCAGACTTCGCGCCCGCCCTTGCAGCGGTGGCGGCGGACGACGTCGGCGCTGCCATGCAACGCGGCGGTCGACGCCTCCGCCTCGCGGTCGGTGTGTTCATCGCGCACCTCAAGCTCGGGCAGGGACATGCGCCCAAGTTCCTCCCGGCTGTAGCCGTAGAAGTCGACCATGGCCTGATTGACCGCCAGGAAGCGCAGACTCTCGGAGTCATGGATCCACATCGGATGCGGGCTGGATTCGAACAGCACCCGGTAGCGCCGCTCCATCGCCTCACGACCGCGCATCGTCCGTTCCCAGCCAGCCAGCAGCCAGCGCAGGCCAAGCGTCAGAGCCACGGCGGTACTGGCGACGTAAAACCAACCCTTGAGGGTCTGCATCCGGCTCAGGCTGTCGGCATCCGCAGCCAGGGCGCGCAGCAGGTCATCGGAGACCAGGATCCAAAGCACGCCGGCGATGAGATAGACGAGACCGACCGCCAGGGCCAGGAGGTTGGAGCGGGATGAGGTCGGCATGACGTGTGCGAGCCGGCGCGTTCATACCACGGGCGCGCGCAAGCAACAAGCAAAAGCCGGGCGCGCCAGCGGGCGGCGGCAGAAAACGCCACTGTGGCGCCGTTCGCCTCAGACGCGGGTGAGCTGGCGGCGCAGCGAGATCTCCAGGCCGGTGACGATCAGCCCCAGGCTGAGCAGGATGACCATGCTGTTGATCCAGAGCGTCTCGAACTCGGTGCCGAAGTAGGTTTTGGAGGTGCCGAAGAACACGTTCGGGCTGGTCTTGCGCCGGTAGTCGGTGCGTTCCATCTCGGCCTTGGTGACGAGGTCGAGGACCTTGCGGTTGACGTAGATTTCCTCGGCACTGACGCCGTCCTGCTGCTCCAGGGCGCGCTCCAGCAGTTCCGGGGTGAGACGACCACGCAGGGTGGCATCCCAGATTTCGCCAAGCATGCCCGCGGCGGCGGCACTGTTCTCGGCGTAGAGGCCGGAGACGACGGCCAGGCCCTGCTTGGCGGCGTCGAGTTCGCGCTGCTGGCTGGCGGTCATCTTGATCTCGGGCGGCAGGTTGACGAGCTGCTGGATGCGCGCTTCCAGCAGGTCCTGGGCGCGGGTCAGCGGGTTGAGCTTGGCCTGCGAGATGAGCATCGCCTCGTAACTCCAGCGCAGCGGCATGAACTGGCAGATGAACGGCACCTTGAGCTTGGTCTTGGTATCCTCCTCGGGCCCCACCCCGGCCTTGGCCAGCCAGGGCTGCAGGGAGTAGATGAGGTCGAGGTTGCGGTTCATCTCCTCATACTTGATGAGGGCGCCACCGAGGATGATCTGCGGAATGAGCAGCAGCGGGATGGCGTTGATGGCGGTGCGGCTGTCGTTGACCAGGCTCGACACCAGCAGGCCGAGGCAGGCGCCGGTGAGGGCGGTCAGGAACATCCACCAAAGGTGCACCAGAAACATGTCGCGCACCTCCAGCATCCAGTTGCCGATAAGCAGGTAGATGAAGCACTGGACCAGGGCGAAGGCGCTCAGCGACAGAACCTTGCCCGACAGGTAATAGAACGTGCGCAGGTTGTGATTGCGCTCTCGACTCAGCAGGTGGCGGTCGCGGATGATTTCGTCGGCACTGTTGGTGAGGCCGAGGAACATGGCGACCACCAGGCTCATGAACAGCCAGGTCGGGATGTGGAAGGCGGTGGCGAAGGTGTAGCTGTCCTCCTCGCTATACTTCAGCACGCTGGAGATCAGGAAGGCCAGCAGCGGCGCCTCCAGCAGCGTGGTCAGCAGGTTGGTGCGGTTGCGCAGCTTCGACAGGAAGGCGCGCTTGAGCATCGTGTAAAACAGGATGCTCTCCTCGCGCACGGTGTGGCGCGGCGGCCGCGGCACGGTGCGCGCCCGCCCGCCCGTCTGGGTGTCCTCGCGCGGCCGGGCAATCAGGTTGGTGCTGCCCGGCGCCGACTGCGCCTTGGCCATGCTTTCCAGCAGCAGGTGGCTCTGGTAGCGGTCGCGCCAGAAGTTCGGCGGGAAACGCCGCGCGGCCACCAGGTGACCGTCAGCGCTGCGCTCCTGAATGATGTCGCCGCCGATGTCGCGCAGCGGTGTCTCCAGCACGTCGAAGACGAAGTCGGGGGTCAGGCTGGCGGGCAGTTCCGCCTCCGGCTGGCCAGTCTCGTCGTTGTAGGCCTTCCAAAAATACTCGAGCATCGCCTGCGGCGTGCCGAAGAAAGCCAGCTTGCCGCCCTTGTCGAGCAGCAGCGCCTTGTCGAACATCTGCAGCAGCTTCATGCTCGGCTGATGGATCGAGCAGATGACGATCTTGTGGCGCGCCAGGCTGCGAATGATCTCCAGCACGTGCTCGCTGTCCTTCGACGACAGCCCGGAGGTCGGTTCGTCGAAAAGGTACATGTCGGAGATGCCGATCATGTCGAGCCCGGCATTCAGGCGCTTTCGTTCGCCCCCGGAAAGGAACTTCTGCTGCGGCGTGCCGGCCAGGCGCTTGCGCAGGTCGGCCAGGCCGAGCTCGGCCAGCTTGGCCTCGACGCGCTTGCGGCGTTCCTCAGTCTTCAGGTGCGGGCAGCGCACGGCCACCGAAAAATCAAGGTTCTCCTGCACCTTCAGCAGCGGATCGAAGGCGTCCTCCTGCGGGATGTAGGCGATGTACGGCGTGAGATTCGGCAGGTTCTTGTACAGCGACAGCCCGTTCATCAGGATCTCGCCGGAACGGGTGCGCAGGTGGCCGCCGAGGGCGCGCAGCAGGGTGCTCTTGCCGCAGCCGCTCGGCCCCATGACGCAGATCATCTCCCCGCGCCGCGCCAGAAAACTGATGCCGTCGAGCGCCGTGTCCTTGCTGTCGTAGCGATGCGCCAGTTCGCGCACCTCGATCTGGCGGATGATGTTGCGCTCCTCCTCGATGATGCGGTCGGCAAAGTGGCAACGCAGGAACTGTCCCTCGCCGAGCGTGATGGTGTCGCCATCGCTCAGCGCGATGCGGTCGCGCACCAGCACCTGGCCGACATGCACCGGCCGCGAGGCACGCACGATCTCGAGCGCGCCGGTTTTCTGGGCGTAGTTGCACTCGATGCGCAGCAGGATCTCGCCCTCGGTGTCCTGCGACAGCAGGATGTCGCCCTCATCAAGCAACTCGGGATTGTTGGAAACCAGATAGGTGTTGCGGCTGCCCTCCAGGCGGAACTGACCGCCGAATTCCTGGGCGCGCACACGCAGGTCGCGCAGGGAGATCTCCATCTCTCCCTTGGCAATCAGGCTGTCCTCGATCGAGGCCTCAACGCGGGTGCCCGAGCGCAGCGGCACGCCGTTGAGGGTGGCGTCGACATGGCGCAGGGCCTCGACCGTGACGCCGAGGCCGAAGCTGATGCGCAAATCGGTGCCGCGCGCCCGCTGCGGCGCGATCTCGGCGTCGCCGGTGTCGGTCAGCGTCAAGTACAACTGGGTGCCCGCCACCGTTTTCTTGGCGTTGAAGTAGGCGATCAGATCGTTGTAATCGAGCGTGACATCCTCGAGCACCACGCGCTCACCGGGATAGAGACGCGAGAAATCGCCGGCGACCAGGCGACGGCTGCGCACCAGCACGGGCAGCTCGCCGGTGTTCTTCAGCAGCACCAGCGTCTGGTAGCGGAAGGCCATGACCGAGCAACCTGCCGACAGCGAGCGCAGCAGCACATCGCAGCCCTCGCCCGAGCCGATGCGCAGGGTCTCCAGAGGCTGGCCGGTCTTCGAGGCAAAATCCTCGTCCGTCGGGCGGTCGCCGGAATTGAGCTGGTAGACGATGTCGATGGCCTGGGCGGCGATGCCCAGGTTGGTCATGAACAGGTAGAACTCGACCATCATGCGCTGGTCGGTGAGCGAGCGCGAGATGAGCAGGTAGAGCTGCACGCAGAGCAGGATCTTCTGCTCAAGGGTGAGTTCATCGCTCAGCTCGCTGGCGCGCTTGGACAGATCCTGAGGCTGCTGCAGGGCCTCGAAATACAGGCGCCGCAGGTCGGCGTAGAGCGCGCCGCTGTAGTCGTAGCGCAGGTAGCCCAGCGATGACTCAATCTCGTCCTCGGCCACCGAACCGTCGAGCTTGGAAAAGCCGGCGAAGACCTCGATCAGCACCGGCAGCATGGCATTGCCGTCGCGCGCCGCCAGCATGCCGCCGGCAGCCTCGTCGCCGCGCCCCAGCCATCCAGCCAGCTTGCGCGCCAGCCGCTGGCGAATGCCTGCGGGCGCCTCCGGCGGCGTCTCGGGACGCCGCGTCAAGCTCGGGCGTGGCAGTTGGGAGGTGCTCATGCGGGACGTGCGGTCCAGCCTTCGGCGCGGGGGTTTGCGCTTGCAAGTTTCAAGTTGCGCGATTCAACGCCGTCACCCCCCGAATTTCCGCAGATGCGCCTCGCCAAGCCGGCCGCTTTCCGGTTCAATGCCGGCATGCTGCTCGACCTCGCCATCCCCGTCCTCTGCCTGCTCTGGGCGCTGATCTGCCTGCGTTTCTACACCCTCATCACCCCCGACAACGGCTGGCAGCGCCGACTCATCGCCGTCGGCGCCGGGCTGGGTGCCGGCCTGATCTGGCTGCTCGGCTCAATGCTGCTGCCCTGGCTGCGGGCCCCGGACACGCCGGCCCCGCCGACGGTCGAAGCCGCCGGCGACATCCGCATCCGCCCCGGTCCGGAGCGGTGACAAGTTCGCCCGCTTTTGCATCTTGCCAGCACAGCCGGCGGCGCCACTGTTGCGGGCTCCCACCATGACCTTCGATCTCGGCGCCCATCTGCCGCGCCCGTATCAGCGCCAGCTCTACCGCCTGCTCGCCCCCGCCATCGAGGGGCCGCTCGGCCTGCGCGGCCTGGAACACATCTACCGGCGCGCGGTCGATCTGCAGGCAGCGCATCCGCAGGGTCACGACTGCCGGACCTGGTTCGAGTCCGTGCTCACCGCCATGGACGCCGCCGGCGTGATCGAGGAACCGCCCGAGTTCGACTTTCCCCGCTCCGGCCCGCTGGTGGTGGTCGCCAACCATCCCTTCGGCATCCTCGATCCGGTCATCCTCGCCCATTACGCCGCGCGCCACCGGCCCGATGTCAAGGTGATGACCAACGCCCTGCTCGGCGCCTTCGAGCAGTTGCGCCCCCACATCATCCCGGTCAACCCCTTCGGCGGCGCCGAGGCCGCCAAGGAAAACCTCGCCGGCATGAAGCAGGCCCTGCGCCACCTGCGCGCGGGCGGCACCCTGGTCATCTTCCCCGCCGGCGAGGTGTCGCGCTACCGTCCCGGCCGCGGCATTGAGGACCCTGCCTGGAGCAGCCATGTCGGCTCGCTCGTGCGCCGCACCCAGGCCAGCGTGCTGCCGGTGTTTTTCCCCGGCCGCAACAGCACGCTTTTCCACGCCGCCGGCCTGATCCACCCGCGCCTGCGCACCGGCCTGCTGCTGCGCGAGTTCTGCAACCAGCGCGGCAGTCGCACGCCCATGCGCGTCGGCACGCCGATCCCCTTTGCCAAACTGAAGAAGTTCGCTGACGACGAATCGCTCACCCGGTACCTGCGCATCCACACCTTCGTGCTGGCCGGTCGTCGCGCGGGAGGCGAAGAGGAAACGGAGGCACCGCTCGAAACCGGCGCAGACGCCAGCACCCGCACCGGCTGCAACCGCATCCAGGCCGAAGTCGCCGCCCTGCGCGAACGCGGTTCCCGCCTGGTCCATCAAGGTGGCTTCGGTGTCTATGCCGCCCACAGCCACGAGATTCCGGCGACCCTGCAGGAGATCGGCCGGCTGCGCGAGCAGACCTTCCGCGCGGTGGGCGAGGGCACCGGCCAGGACATCGATCTCGACCGCTTCGACCGCTACTACGAGCACCTCTTCCTCTGGGATGAGGCCGAGGGTCGGATCGCCGGCGCCTACCGCCTGGGGCGGGCCGATCTCATCCTGCGCGAGTACGGTCCCAACGGCCTGTACACCAGCACTCTATTCAAGTTCGAAAAACCCTTCCTCGCCAGCCTCGGCAACGCGGTTGAGATGGGCCGCAGCTTCATCATCAAGGACTACCAGCGCAACCTCAGTTCCCTGCCCCTGCTCTGGCGCGGCATCGCCCAGTGGATGGTCCGCAACGACGGTTACACCAAGCTCTTCGGCCCGGTCAGCATCAGCAGGGACTACGACAGCCTGAGCCGCAAGATGATGGTCGAATTCCTCCAGGAAAACTGCCTGCACGAGGACCTCGCCAGCTACGTCAAGCCGCGCAACCCCTTCCGCTACCTGCGCGGACGCCGCCTCATGCGCGAGTTCATCAGCGCCAACCTGCGCGACGTCGACGACTGCTCGGCCCTGATCTCCAGCGTCGAGACCGATGGCAAGGGCATCCCGATCCTGCTCAAGCACTACCTGCGCCTCAGCGGCACCCTGCTCAGCTTCAATGTCGACAAGGATTTTTCCTCGGTCATCGACGGCCTCATCCTGGTCGACCTCACCGAAACCGAACCGCGCCTGCTCGGCAAGTACATGGGCGAGCAGGCCTGCCGCCAGTGGCTGGCACGCCACCGTCCGGACAACGGCATCCGGGCTTGACCGGCGGCGCTTGCTTTTCTAGGTCGGATCGCGCATGACCCGCTTCCGCCCCTGCATCGACCTCCACGAAGGCAAGGTCAAACAAATCGTCGGTTCCACCCTCCGCGACGATGGCCCGGGCCCGCGCGTCAACTTCGTCAGCGACCGGGATCCGGCCTGGTTCGCGGAGTTGTACCGGCGCGATGGCTTGACCGGAGGTCACGTCATCCTGCTCGGTCCCGGCAACGAAACGGCCGCCAAGGCCGCCCTCGCCGCCTGGCCGGGCGGCCTGCAGGTCGGCGGCGGCATTCGCCCCGACAACGCCGCCGACTACCTCGAAGCCGGCGCCAGTCATGTCATCGTCACCAGCCACCTGTTCGACCAAGATGGCCGCTTTGCCGAAGAACGGCTCGATGCCCTGGTGCGCGCCGCCGGTCGCGAGCGGCTCGTCATCGACCTCAGTTGCAAGGCCACCACCAGCGGCTGGACCGTGGCGATGAACCGCTGGCAGACCCTCACCGACCTCGACGTCACACCCGCCACGCTCAACCATCTCGCCGGTTCCTGCGCCGAATTCCTCATCCACGCCGTCGATGTCGAGGGCAAGTGCGAGGGCATGGACGAGGCGCTCGTGCGCTACCTCGCCGAACACAGCCCGGTGCCGGCCACTTACGCTGGCGGCATCCGCCACCTCGACGACCTGCACCGCCTCGATGAACTCAGTACCGGGCGCCTCGATGGCACCATCGGCAGTGCCCTCGACCTCTTCGGCGGCAGCGGTGCCCGCTACGAGGACTGTGTGGCCTTCAATCGCCGCCAGGCACAGTAACACCCCCATGAAAATCCTCCGCCACCTCGATTCCTCCGGCAAGACCGCCTATGCCGCGCTGCAGCCCGACGGCCGCGCGCTCGCCATTGAAGGCTGCATCTTCAGCGAGCACACCGTCACCGACCGCGAGGCCGACGTCGTCAAGCCGCTCGCCCCGATCAAGCCGCGCGCCATCCTCTGCATCGGCCTGAACTACAAGTTCCACGCCGAGGAGAGCGGCGCCGCCATCCCGCAGAATCCGGTGCTGTTCATGAAGCTGCCGGGCGCGGTGCAAAACCCCGGCGATCCCATTCTGCTGCCCACCCACCTGAAGAGCGAGACCGTCGACTACGAGTGCGAACTCGCCGTGCTCATCGGCAAGACCGCGAAGAACGTCCGCAGGGAGGACGCGCTCGATTACGTGCTCGGCTACACCTGCGCCAACGACGGCAGCGCCCGCGACTGGCAGAAGAACGGCGGCGGCGGCCAGTGGTGCCGCGGCAAGACCTTCGACACCTTCTGTCCGCTCGGCCCGGTGCTGGTCACCCGCGACGAAATTCCGAACCCGAACGCCCTCGCCCTCAAGACCGTGCTCAATGGCGAGACCGTCCAAGACTGGAACACGGGCGACATGATCTTCGATGTGCCCACCCTGATCGCCTTCCTCAGCGGCAGCACCACCCTGGAGGCCGGCACAGTCATCCTCACCGGCACACCGCACGGCGTCGGCATGGCGCGCAAGCCGCCGCTGTGGATGAAGGACGGCGACACCGTCACCGTCGAGATCGAGGGCATCGGCGCCCTCACCAACCCCGTGCGCAACGAAGCATAATCATGGCCGCTTACGACTCCCTCACCGCCCTCGCCCGAGAGATCGCCCTACTCACCTCGACCGAGGCGCTGCTCTCCTGGGATCAGGAAACCTACATGCCTGCCGGTGCGCTCGACCACCGTGCGCGCCAGCTCTCCTACCTCAACGGCAAGGCCCACGCCCTCGCCACCTCGACCGCCTTCCGTCGCCTGCTCGACAAGGCCGAGGCCGAGGC
>JAEYYS010000015.1 GCA_023428335.1 Verrucomicrobiota bacterium
GTGTTCTTGATCGGGTAGCGCAGCGGCATGACCTTCGCCTTGTCGCGGATGGCGAACTGGGCGTTCTGAATGATGCGGTCATCGAGCGGGTGGGCGTCGAGGCCGTCGTTCTGGTTCATCAGGCAGATGCGCGGCGCGTCCTGGCCGAGTTCCTTGCCGACGTCCTTGAGCACGCGGCTGAGATCGATCAGGTTGGCCTTCTTGTGTCCGGGCACCTGGCGCTGGCGCAGGAACTCGGGGCGGCCGATCAGGTCGTCCATGCGGGAGACACCGAGCTTGGCCATGATCTCGCGCACTTCCTGGGCGACGCCGTTGAAGAAGTTGACCACGTACTCGGGCTTGCCCTTGAACTTGGCGCGGAACTTCGGGTCGGTGGTGGCGACGCCGACCGGGCAGTTGTTGAGGTGGCACTGGCGCACGTAGACGCAGCCAAGCGCGATGAGGGCGATGGTGCCGAAGTTGTACTCCTCGGCGCCAAGCATGGCGGCAATGGCGATGTCGCGGCCGTTGCGCAGGCCGCCATCCGTGCGGAGCGTGACGCGCTCGCGCAGGCCGTTGAGCATCAGCACCTGCTGGGTTTCGGCGAGGCCGAGTTCCCAGGGCAGACCGGCATACTTGATCGAGGACAGCGGGCTGGCGCCCGTGCCGCCGTCGTGGCCGGAGATGAGGATGATGTCGGCATTCGCCTTGGCAACGCCGGCGGCGATGGTGCCAACACCGGCCTCGGCGACCAGCTTGACGCAGACGCGGGCGCGCGGGTTGACCTCCTTGAGGTCGTGGATGAGCTGGGCCAGATCCTCGATCGAGTAGATGTCGTGGTGCGGAGGCGGGCTGATGAGCATGACGCCCGGCGTCGTGTTGCGCAGGCGCGCGATCATGCGGTTGACCTTGTGCGCGGGCAGCTGGCCGCCCTCGCCGGGCTTGGCGCCCTGGGCCATCTTGATTTCGATCTCCCAGGCGCTGCTCAGGTACTCCGCGGTGACGCCGAAGCGGCCTGAGGCGACCTGCTTGATCTTCGAATTCGCCCAATCGCCGTTTTCATACGGCCGGAAACGCTTGGGATCCTCGCCACCCTCACCGGAGTCGGACTTGCCGCCGATGCGGTTCATGGCGATGGCGAGCGCCTCGTGGGCCTCGGGCGAAATCGCGCCGAGCGACATTGCCGCCGTGGTGAAGCGCTGGCGGATGTCCTCAATCGGTTCCACCTCGTCAATCGGAATCGGACCGTCGCTGCTCGGCACGAACTCGAGCAGGTCCTTGAGTGCCACCGGCGTGTTTTCGAGTTGGGCGGTGACGTACTTTTGGTAGTCCTCGGGCGCGCCGGTCTTGACGAAGGTGTGGAAGTTCTTGATGACCGGGCCGGTGACCGCGTGCATCTCGCCCTTCTGGCGCGGGCGGTAGAAACCGGGGTCGCCCAGGTCGACCGCGCCCGGGCTGGCATCCGGCACGGGTTGACCAAAGCCGAGCGCGTGGCGGGCGAGCGATTCCTCGGCAATGTCGGCGAAGCCGATACCGCCGATCTGCGAGGGCGTGCCGGTGAAGCAGAAGTCGATGACCTCCTTGCCGATGCCGACGGCCTCGAAGATCTGTGCACCGGTGTAGCTGCTGAGCACCGAGATGCCCATCTTGCTCATGATTTTGAGCACGCCCTTTTCGAGCGCCTTGCGGAAATTGCCCAACGCCTTGGCGTAGTCAAAGCCCTCCAGTTGCGGCTTCTTCGCGGTCTTGTCGGCCTCGAGCGCCTCGCGGGCGGTTTCGAAGGCCAGGTAGGGGCAGACGGCGGAGGCACCGAAGCCGAACAGCGTCGCCATGTGATGGGTGTCGCGGGCCTCGCCGGTGTCGACCACCAGGCTCAGGCGCATGCGCACCTGCTTGCGGTTGAGGTGCTGGTGCACGGCGCCGACGGCGAGCAGGGCGGGAATGGCGGCGCGGCTGGGATCAACAGCGCGGTCGCTGAGGATGAGAATGCGCACGTCGTCCTGAACGGCGCGGCCGGCCTCGTGGCAGAGGCGAACCAGGGCGGTCTTCAGACCGGCTGTGCCCTCGGCCACCGGCCAGGTGATGTCGAGCGTGCGGCAGGGGTAATCCGGCAGATTCTTCAGGGTCTCCAGCTCGTTTTCGAACAGGAAGGGGCTGTCCAGATGGACGACCTTGGCGTGGTCGGGCGTCTCGTCGAGCAGGTTGCGCTGCCAGCCGAGAACGACTTCGAGGCTCATCACCGCGCGTTCGCGGATCGGGTCGATCGGCGGGTTGGTGACCTGGGCGAAGGCCTGCTTGAAGTAGCTCGGCAGCAGGCGCGGCCGGGTCGAGAGCACCGACAGGGCAACGTCATCGCCCATCGAATAGATGTTCTCCTCGCCCTTCTGCAGCATGGGCACCAAGGCAAAGTCGAGTTCCTCCTTGGTCCAACCGAAGGCGGCCTGGCGCTGGGACAGGGTCAGGATGTCGATCTCGCCGGCGGGCGGGTTCGGTGCCTGGGCGGTCAGGCGGGTGCGGTTTTTCAGCCACGTGCCATAGGGCTGGCGTGCGGCGAGTTCAGCCTTGATCTCGTCATTGAAACGCAGGCGCCCCTTCTGGGTGTCGACCTCGAGGATTTCCCCGGGGGCGAGGCGGCCCTTGCGGATCACCTTGGCGTCGTCGAGGTGGATGATGCCGACCTCGGAACCGAGGGCGAAGATGCCGTCTTCGGTGAGCTTCCAGCGGCTCGGGCGCAGGCCGTTGCGGTCGAGACCGGCGGCGACGCGGGTGCCATCGGTCATGACCAGGGCGGCCGGGCCGTCCCAGGGCTCGCTGAAGCAGGAATGGAACTCGTAAAACGCCTTCAGCTCGGGCGAGGTGGTCGGGTCGATGCCGTAGGCGCTGGGCACCAGCATGGCCAGGGCGTGGGTCAGGCTGCGGCCGCTGAGCACCAGCAGTTCCAGGGCCTGGTCGAGGCTGGCGGAATCGGAGGTGTTGACGTCGAGCAGGCGCTTGAGCAGGTGCTCCTCGTTGGTCCAGAACTCGTGCTCAAAGTCGCTGGTGCGGCTGGCCAGCCAGTTGCGGTTGCCGCGCACGGTGTTGATCTCGCCGTTGTGGGCCAGCATCCGGAACGGATGGCTGAGCGCCCAGGTCGGGAAGGTGTTGGTCGAAAAGCGCTGGTGGAAGAGCGCCAGCGAGGTGTCGTACTCGTCCTGCTGGAGATCGGTGTAGAACTTCTGCAGTGAGGAGGGCAGCAGCAGCGCCTTGTAGACGATGGTGCGGTGCGACAGCGAGGCGACGTAGAAATTCGTCATCTTCTGCTCGCGCGCCTTGATCGCCAGTTCGCGACGCACCAGGTAGAGCGTGCGCTCGAATTCGTTGTCGCCCATGTCCTCGGGCCGCTCCAGGAAGAGGTGCTGGATGTGCGGCATGGTGCGGCGGGCCTTGTCGCCCAGCTCGTTCGGGTTGACCGGCACGTCGCGCCAGCCGAGCACGGGGATCTTGCGCAGGCGCAGGATGCTCTCCGTCATCATGTGGATGCGCATCTGCTCCATCGGGTCGTGCGGCAGGAAAAACACGCCGACGGCGAGATCGAGGGGGTGATCGAGGGCGTGGCCGAGCTTCTCGACCTCGGGCATCAGCACCTCGTAGGGGATCTGGGTGAGCACGCCGGCGCCGTCGCCGGTGACCCGGTCGGCATCGACCGCCCCGCGATGCTGGACGCTGCAGACGCCGCAGATCGCCATGTCCAGGATTTCGCGGCTGCGTTTGCCATGGATGTTGGCCACAAAGCCGACGCCACAGGCGTCCTTCTCACTCTCAATGAGATGCAGACTGCCTTCGTTGGGGATGTCCTGGTCGTAATGGGGATATTTCATGGGGCGAAAAACCCCGCGCCGGACGACGGCCGTCCGGCCGGAGGGGCGGGTAGTTTGTACCGTTCGCTGAAAAGCGCAAGCAGGGAGAATGCCAGAAAAAAGGCCTCAAGAATCCCTTTAGCACCGCCTGCCGGCGCCGCCTCAGACCAGGGTCACCGCGTCCCCGTACAGGGTGAAATGGTGCTGGCTGCGCACGTGAATGTCGAAAATTTCGCCGGTCAGCCTGGTGGCATCGCCCTCAAAAACGACGATCTTGTTGGTCCGCGTGCGTCCCATCAGTCGGGTCTCGGTGGTCTTGCTCGCTCCCTCGCAGAGGATCTCGACCCGTTGGCCGACCAGTTCCTCGTAGCGCGGCAGGGCGTGGGCGTTGACCAGGGCCAGCAGGTCCTGGTTGCGCTCCTCCTTGACCCGCTCGGGCACCTGCAGGGCCTCGTCCATCTCCGCCGCCGGGGTGCCGCGGCGCTTGGAGTAGCGAAAAACAAAAGCGTTGTCGAAGCGCACCTGCTCGAACAGGGCGCGCGTCTCCTGGTAGTGGGCCTCGGTCTCGCCCGGGAACCCGACAATGACGTCCGTGCTGATGGCGATGCCCGGGCGGGCGGCGCGGATGCGGCCGACCAGATCGATGAATTTCGCCGCGGTGTACGGACGATGCATGCGCTTGAGGATCTCATCGCTGCCGCTCTGCACCGGCAGGTGGACGTGCTCGGCGAGCTTGGGCAGGTAGGTGAAGGCCTCGATCAGATCCTTCTTGTAGCCGATCGGGTGCGGGCTGGTGAAGCGGATGCGCTGGATGCCCGGCACCTCATGCACGGCCTCCAGCAACTGCACAAAGGGGCTTTTGCCGTCGACCGCGGGAAACTCGTGGCGACCGTACAAATTGACGATCTGGCCAAGCAGGGTCACTTCCTTGACGCCGCGGTCGGCCAAGCGCCGCACCTCCTCGACGATGTCGGCGATGGGCCGCGCGCGCTCGCCGCCGCGGGTGTAGGGCACGATGCAGAAGGTGCATTTCATGTTGCAGCCCTGCATGATGCTGACAAAGGCGCTGCCCTGACGCTCCTTGAGGGCGTGGTCGCGAATGGCGTTCTGCGAGGCCTCCTCCTCCTCGACATCGACAATCGAGAAGCGCTCATCGTCCATCTGGCGCTCCTCCTTGGCGCGGATGATCTGGTCGACGTAGTCGACGACGCGATGGTATTTCTGGGTGCCGACCACGAGGTCGACCTTGGCCGTGTTGACTAGTTCCGGCCCGCGGCTCTGGGCCATGCAGCCCATGAAGCCGGTGACCAGCGGCACGCGCCGGCGCCGGGTCATGCCCATCTTGCCCAAAGCCTTCTGCTCGGCCTGGTCGCGCACCGAGCAGGTGTTGATGAGCACCACGTCGGCGTCCTCGTCCGAAGGCGTCATCGTGTAGCCGCGCTCGACGAACATCTGCGACACCTGCTCGGTGTCGCGCTCGTTCATCTGGCAGCCGTAGGTTTTGATGTAGACTCTGGGCATGAGGGGACTTGGAAAATACGGGGTGGCGCGACTTTGACAACCCCGGAGGCCGGTTGCCGGAAAAAGCCGGGCGCGGCGGCGCGTTTGGCCGGCATGCCCCCGCGCATCCTGTTCCTGCTGCTCGCCACCGCCGCCCTCGCCGACGACCCCTACGAAACCTATGTGCGCACCTCCGAGGACTTCCGGCCGGTACGCCAGGACAAGGAGTGGGCGCTGAAGGCCTGGCCGTCCTGGACCTACATGCCCTGGACCCACCAATGGACGATCGGCTACGACGAAGCCTCCGGCCGCTGGAGCCGAGAGCACGGCTACAACGGCGCCTTCATCGATCACGGCAGCACTTCCCTGCCCGGCGGATCGAAGACGGGTCGCCTCGACTGGATCGAGCAGCACGGCCTGCGCTTTTACGTCGATCACCTCGCCGGCAAGGGCAGCCTGCACCTGTTCGGCGGCGGCAGGGAAAAGGCCCATCTCGACGCCCTGCACGGCACCGGCGTACGCCTTGTGCCGCTCAACGAGGCCACCGCCGAACGCCTGCGCGAGCAGTTCATCCGCCCGCGCGTTGCCAACGTCCGGGGCTCGCCACTGCGCGCCGCCTACGCCTTCGACGACGAGGTCTCCTGGGGCCACTTTGTGCATCCGACCATGTGGCGGGTGACCGACGACGACAGCGCCTACCCGCGCTGGCTGGCGTCGGTCTACGGTGCCGGCCGCGCGCCGAAGCGCGACCGCTGGCACACCTACGAGGACCTGCGCGGCAAGCTCAAGGAGTGGAGCGTCGCCGAATTCGACGCCAGCCCGCTCATGGACCAGTGGAGCTTCAACGACTCGCACTGGGGCAACTTCCTCGGCGGCCTGGTCGAGTTCACCAACTCGCTCGATCCCGACACGCCCTGCGGCATCGTCGGCGGACAGTCGCCCAACGCCTTCGGCGGCTACGACTACGCCAAGCTCATGCGCAAGGTGCAGTTCATCGAGAGCTACAACCTCGGCTCCTCGCAGGCGATCATCCGCTCGTTCAACCCTGGCAACGCCCTGCCGGCGGTCACCACGCACTTCCACAAAAGCGTCGCCGACAGCATCTGGCAGACTTGGTACTACCTCGCCCACGGCAATCGCGGCTTCATCGGCTGGGTGCAGGACTGGTTCGATGGCACCCGCCCAAAGGACTGGCACGCCCAGGTCGCGCCGACCTACCGCGAGGCGGCGGAAAAGATTGGCCCGCTCCTGAACGGCGCCACCTGGCGACACGACGGCGTCGCCCTCTATTACAACCACGCCAGCATCCAGCTCGGCTGGATCCTCGATGCCGAGGCGCACGGCAAGACCTGGGTGAACCGCAATGCCGACGAGCGCCTGGCCAGTGCCAACCACGTCCGCCGCGCCTGGGAGAACCTGCTGCGCGACGCCGGTCTGCAGTACAACTTCCTCAGCTATGTCGACGTCATCCAGCGCGGTGTGCCCGAGGAATACCGCGTGCTCATCCTGCCCGCCTGCCTCTGCCTCTCGGACGCCGAGGCGCGCGCCCTGCGCGCCTTCATCGAGCGCGGCGGCACGCTGATTGCCGACTACCTGCCCGGCGTCTGGGACCAGCATGGCCGCGGCCCCCGCGAGGGCGGCGTGCTCGACGACCTCTTTGGCGTGCGCCACGACCCGGCGCTGCGCGCCGGCGATGTCTTTGGCGAGAAGCTCTGGGTCGAGGTCGACCAGGACGCCAACTACTCGTGGAAGAGCTACGAGGAGTTCCTCAGCAAGGGCAGCACCTGCCTCAAGCACGAGAGCGGCTTCCACCTCGCCGTGCGCCACCTGCCCGCCCTCCAGGAACGCGCCCATGGACGCGGCCGCGCAGTGCTCATGAATCTGTCGCCGCAATGGTACAACGCCTGGCGCGTCGAGGGCGCGGCCGCCGCACGCCGGGGCGAAGCCTTCCTGCGTCCCGTCCGCGCCGCCGGCCTTGCGCCGGAGGTCCAACTGGTGGATGCGGGCGAAGCCGGTCATGGCCATGAGATCACCCGCTGGCGCCTGCCCTCGGGCCGCGAGTTGCTTTTCCTCTGCCTCAACCCGGAGATCCGCGGCACCTCGTTGGGCGGTGGCAACTCGGTCGGTCTGAAGACCGCCAAGCTGCCCGTGACCCTGCGCTTCGCCCGCCCGGTGCGCGGGGTGCGCGACGAGCGCACCGGCCGCGAGCTCGGCGACGGCGGTGAATTCCGCTGTGAGTGGACGCAGAACGAAGCCGTGGTGCTGTCGTTCGAATCGGACGATGCCTGACGGTTCGATCAAACTCCCGCGCCCGGCGGTCGCCACCGGACGCGGAAGCCAGGACCACCAATGGGTCAGCGGTAGATGCGCGCCACGTACTCGCCGCTGCCGATCGAAAGCACCGTGAAGACTTCACCAAGATCATTGATGGCCGAGCCCATGCCGCCGAATCCATAGCCGGCTCCGGAGCCATCCGAATAAATGCCAACCGCATAAACTGTGCGGGGCACGCCGCTCACGTTCACGCTGTCACCGACGCCCACGACGGCGCTCAGCCCGGCATCGGGCAGGCAGCGGAAGATGTGTCCCTTGTCGTTGCTCAGGACCGCGGTGAAAGCAACGGCACCCGCATCACTGACGGACAGAGCCTGGATCACCTTGTAATTCAAGCCGAGACCGGGAGCAGCAGACCCCTCGCGGGCAAGCAATTCCAAGCCACCTCCTGTCGTCCATCGGTACAAGGCATCGTCCTGATCGAGTGCGGCACCGTTGAGTTTGACACGGAAGATGACGGCTCCCGAAGCCGTGACGGCGAAGGATCCGAAGGATTTGGCAGTCAACCCGCCATCGAGCAGCGTGGTCCCCTCGCGGGCCACCAGGTGCAGCACACCGGCAATCTCGGCCACCAGCACCTGATCATCCGTCGTTGTCACGCCACCGGTGCGCGCCATCAGACTGAGGAAGGCGTGATGTCCGCCGCTGGCGCGGGACAGAGCGTGGAAATTGTTGAAGCTGCCCGCCACATCCGGCACGGCGTCGCCCTTGCGCACCACCACACGCAGGCCACCGCTGTTGCCGGCAAACACCGCTTCATTTTTGGCCACGAGGGTTTTTTGCGTGCTGTCATCCGGGTTGTGCTGCAGAAGCGCCTCGAACACCACACCATCACCGCCGGCAGCGATGACATTCGTGACGTTGCCCAGCCAGGCAGGATCACCCGTGAGCGTGCTGACGTCGTCGCCCTCCCTGGCCAGAACGGAGAGCACACCCGCGTCATCGACCCACACGCCGGTGTTTTTATTGGTCGGGACCCCGCTCAGGCTGCTGCCGAAGTAAATGCGCTCATTGGCATCCACTGCCGATTCGCTCTTGTGGGCGGTGAAGGTGCCCCCACCTGGAGCCGCATCCCCCTCGCGGCTGACAATTTCCAGGGACTGTCCCGAGGGCGCGGCGAAATACGAATAATCGTCCGTCGTACTGGCCCCACTGATCTGATCCATCACAACGATCTGTCCGCTTTCGGTCAGGCGGTGATCGTAAAAGACGCCGGCAAGCGCCTGGCCGCTTCCGACAGCCGTTCCCATGCGCGCCACCGAGCGCATCGAGCCCGTCACGTCCGTCATGAGGAAGGTGTGCGTCGTGTTGCTGATGTTGCCGGTACCGACCGCGCCGTAAGCCTTGAAGGCAATGCGGCCGGCCGCGTTGATGACACCCGGTATCGGACGGTACACCTCCCCCTGCGGCACGCCGGCGGCATCCACCAGCGGCTGATCCGTGAGGATGGGCGGATTGGAACTGAAGGACTGGATGTTGCCTCGGCTGATGCCAGCCTCGTTCTCGGCGACGATGCGGAAGTAGTAACCCGAATCCGCGAGCAGTTCGGCAATCGCCGCCTGGGCGGCCTGGGCCGAAGTCCCCGAACCGGCCGACTGGGCGGCCGTGCTCTGCACGTCGTCGGTGAGGGTCGCGTCGATCGAATACTCGAACCACACCGTCGTGACGCCGTGATTGGCGTTCACCGTGCCATTGAGCGTGGCCGTGTAGGGCGTCACCGCGGTCGCGCTGCCCGTGACCACGATGGGCGCGAGAATCACATCCACCTCCATGCTGTCGCCCTGACTCGCCGCTTCGTCATCCTGCAGGCTGGTGGTGACCGTGTAGCGGCCGCCGAGGGTGTAGGTGTGGCTCAGGCTGAACGTGCGAGCGCCCTGATTGACGCTGAGCGCCTGGCTGCCGCCGCCCGCACCGTAGTCGACCGTGCCGCTCCAGACATCGGCGCCGGGATCGGTGAAGCTGATCGTGCGCGAGAAGACTCCGGAACCCGGGGTCAGGAACAGCGGATCCGGCAGGCCGAGTTCATAGGCCGGCGTGACATTGTTCACCGTCAGGCTGAAGGTCGTGGTGACCGGCGCGCTGACCCCATCGTCGGCCGTGATCGTGACCGTCTGGCTGTCGCCCGGCCCGTCCGTCGGGGTGTAACTCCAACTCCAGGTGCCGGCCATGTTGTCGGCGGTCACCGAACCGACACTGGCGCTGAGGGTCACAGTGGCATTGCCCTCCACATCACTAAAGGTGCCGGTGTTGGCCGCCGAACTGGCTTCATTGACGGTCACCGAAGCGTTGTCGCGCGCAACCAGCGGCGGCTCGGCGGCATCGGTGACGGTGATCTGCAGTGTCTGTGTACCACTGCGCGCCGGCGTGCCGTTGTCGGTGACCTGGACGATCACCTCATAAACGTTGTTCGTGTCAGCATCGACGGGGTTCTCGAAATCGGGCGCACTGAGGAAGGCAAGCGCCCCCGTGCCGGAATCGAGGCTGAACAGGCTTTCGTCCGCGCCGCCGGCCAGGCTGTAGCTGAAGCTCTGCGCGGGCTGATCGGCATCGACCGCGCCCATGACTTTGACCGCCGAGTTGTTTTCGGCGACCTGCAGCGAGGCGGTTTCGGAGGGGCCCTCAATGTAGATCTGCAGCTTCCAGCCGTTCGTGCCGAGGCCATTGACACCGGAGAAGGTCCAGTCGGGATCTCCGGTGGGCCGGTTGCCGAAGCCCACATCCGGAGCGGGAACGCCATGATTGTTCCAGGCCAAGACCGTCTGCTTGGGAACGGAGGACAGGTTGTGTACCTGGAAGGAACCGTAGCTATCCGTGCCCGCAGAGCGGTCGTCGAAGTCGTACACCGCACCTGAGCCACCGATCCCGTTGTCCGCCTCAGGACTGTAGTTGTAGTTCCAGATTTCCAAGCGTCCCGTCTGCGCACTGGCGTTGACGACGCCGGCGTAGTTGGATTCAACGCTCAGGTTGTCGACATTGCGCTGAACGACGAAGGGATCGTTGGGTGTCGGCACGCGCAGCCCCTGCACGGTCAGGCCCGGCCAGGCATCGAACGACACATCGGCATAGCGCACCACGCCGCCCACCGTCGTCTGCATGCGGTAGCGCACGCGGTTGAAGGGCACGCCCGCCAGCGTGGCGGCGTTGTTGACGGCATACTGGATGTTGTTGGCGACTCGAATCGGGTTGGTGGTTTCGTACACCAGCAGGCTGTTGGTCAATGCGGGTGCGTCGTTGGCATCGGTGATGGTGACCGTCAGCGCCTTCTCGAAGGCGAGGTTGCCGGCGCCGCTGTCGGTGGCGCGCACGCGCAGGCTGTAGCTGCTCTTGACCTCGTAGTCGGCCGACTCATCCAGCTCCAGCGAGTCGCCGCTGATCGTGAAACTGCCGTTATCGGTGTCACCGGCGCCTGCCACCAGGGTGAAGACATGGGTGTCGGCCACGTCGGCATCAACGGCGTCCAGCGTGCCCACGGCGTCACCGGCGGTGTTGTTCTCCGCGAGGCTGGCCGGTGTCAGGGTGATGTCGGTCGGCGCGCTGTTGGTCGTGAAGATGTAAGTCTCGCCCCCGTCATAAGGGCTGTTGCTGAGGGCGTTGCCGGCCAGGTCGAAGGTCTGCGGACCGGTGCCCGTGCCCTGCACGCTGAAGTTGAAGGGATTCTCATCACTGTCATTGGTGCTGACGCTGACCGTACCGGGGCGCAGTCCGGTCGCCGAAGGATCAAAGCGGATCGTGAAGGTCGTCGTGCCACCACCGGCCGCAACACTGGCCGAAGGCTGGGCCTGCACGGCGAAGTCGCCCGTGGCCGACACCGTCCCCAGGGTCAGGGCCGCCGTGCCGCTGTTGGTGATCGTGAAAACATGGTCCTGGGTGACACCGGCCACCGGCAGGCTGCCGAAGTCCGTGCCATTGAGGGTGGCGGGCGAAGACGAACCGTCGGCCACGGCGTTGCCGGCAAAGGCGACGGCGATTTCCGGGGCGGGCGCGGCGCTTGTGGTGAAGCTGTCCGAGCTGCTGTAGGCGGTTCCGATGCTGTTGGTGGCATAAGCCTTGAAGGTATAACCCGTACTCGCGCTCAAGCCGGTCACCGCCGCCGTGAACACGCCTGTCGTCGTGCCGCTGGCGACCACTTTCGTCACGCCCGTGCCACCGATTTCCGGATTGCTGTTGGTCGCCGTGGCGGCATACACCACGCCCCGTTCTGTCAGTGAAGCCCCGCCGTCCGCCGTGACGTTGCCACCCAGTGTGGCACCGTTGTGGGTGATCGACGCCTTGCTCGGCGTGGTGACGGTGGGTGCGGCCACCACACTGGCCGTGCCGGCGATCAGCTGCGCTGCGCCGCCCGCCCAGATGTTTGAGCCTGTGGAGTTGGACCAAATGGCGTTCATGCTGTTGCTGTAACCCGTATTTTCGCGGGTCCACGACGAACCATCCCAGTGATAGACATGATTGCTGCCGTCCCCGGTGGCAATGTAGAGATTGCTGGCCGAAGATCCCGTGATGCCATTGATGGCAAACGCCCCTGTGATTCCAGAGGTCGAGAAGGGCGCCCAAGTGCTGCCGTCGTAGCGCAGAATCGTTGAGCTATTGCCGGTGGCAAAGATGTTGCTCGCATCCAATCCCCAGACATTGAGCAGGGCATTGGAGGTTCCGGAAGTCTCCATGTTCAACTGCGTGCCATCCCAGCGCGCGATCAATCCGCCGGTGGACACCATGACCACGTTGTTGGCCGAGGTGCCCCAGACCGACATGAGTTGCTGGATGCCAAAGCCATGCCCAGTCACCAGCGTCCAGGTCGAGCCATTCCACCGGTAAATGGCAGCACTCCCGGTAGCCGTTTCAACTCCAACCAGCCAGATGTCCGTGTTGGCCGCCCCCCACATGCCGTAGGGGGTAAAGGTGCTGCTCAGCCCTGAGTTCCGATTGGTCCAGGTCGATCCAGAGTCCGTGCTCTGCTTGGCATTGCCAAACCGTCCCGCCACCCACACTTCCGTGGCACTGAAACCGATGATGCCGCGCATGGCAAAGCCGCTGAATTCCGATGCGGCAGGCTCGGTCCAGGTGGAGCCGTCCCAACGGTAAAAAAGCCCCGGGGTTGAAGTGCCTCCGCCAACGGCGTAAACGTTCGTGGCACTGGTACCCCAAAAGTTGCGGATGGCACGACCTGAAGTCAGCGTGCCTGGCGTGGCAAGGGTCCAAGTCGCGGCCTGGGCAGTGGAAATGACCAGAAGGCCAGCGGTAACAAAAGCCTGCAGCGCTTTCGTCCAAGTTCGATTCCGGGAGACAAGTCTTTTCATGACAGTGGTTGGGGCAGATTTGAAACGCTTTAAAACTCAATCCAGCACGCGCAGGCGGAACTCACCTTCACCGCCGGTCAGACTGACAGCGACGTCGTAAACCGAAGCACTCACCGACGTAACTCCCGTCACCGTGCCCGTCACCGTGCCGCCGTTGACCGCCTGCAGGGCAAACCGCCCGGTGTCGACACCGGTCACCGCCTCCGTGTAAGTCACCCGGAAGGTCAGGCTCGTCGCACTCGTCGTCTGCCCGGTCGGCAGCTGCCGCACCACGCTCTGCACCTGCGGCGCCGTCTTGTCCATCGTGTAGCTCTGCCCGGTGTAGGGCAGGCCGTTCACGGCCACCGACAGCCCCGTGGCATTGGCCAGGCGCAGGGTCAGTGCGCCATCCGTGCCCCCTGTCGTCACGGGTATCGTCCAAGTCAGACCGGCGTTGGCCGTGGTCGGCGTGCCCACGCTCGCCCCGGTCGCCGCCGCGCCCGTCAGTTCAAAATTTGCCGCCGTCATCCCGGTCACCGCCGAAGCCAAATTGAGCGTCCAGTTTACCGTCGCCGCGTTGCTCGGTGTCGCATCCGCTCGATTGAGAAACACCACCGCCACCGGTGCTGGCGCGGTCGTGAAGCTGTCCGCGCTGCTGTAACTCGTGCCGGCGCTGTTGGTCGCGTAAGCCTTGTAGGTGTAGCCCGTGCTGAACACCAGCCCGCTCGCCGCCGCCGTGAACACGCCCGTGGTCGTACCACTGGCAACCGCCTTGGTCACAGCAATGCCGCCGATCTCCGGGTTGCTGTTGATCGAAGTCATGGCGTAGACCACGCCGCGCTCGGTCAACGCCGCCCCGCCGTCAGCCGTGACATTGCCGCCCAGGGTGGCGCTGTTGTGGGTGATCGACGCCTTCGTCGGCGTGGTTACCGTCGGCACGCTGGCGGAGCCCGTGGGGGCTTCAAAGTCCAGCAGGTCGATGCTCACGCCGAGGATGATGTTGGGCACCGTGTCCGCCACCGTGATGCGCACCCGGTCGACCTTACCCCAGCCGCTGCCGGTGAAGGTCAGGGTACCGGCATTGGCACCATCGCCGCTGCTTGTCGTTTCCAGCGCGGTGGTCAGCCGGGTGTAGCTGATGGCATGGACCCCCGTGCCGTAGATGCCGGTCACCCGGAAGTTCACCGTGGCGCTGGCCACCTCGGTGGCCCCATCATAACCCGTGAGGGTGTAAACTTCGCTGTTCTGCGAATTGTGCCCCCAAACCTCGGCGTTGAAGGAGGCGATCCGGAAATCATCCGCCGCGTTCACGGAGGCGAATTGCAGGTAGGTGCCCGTGTTGGTGCCGTACCAAACCGAGCTGAGGCCGTTGCCGGACCCCAGAGAAGGCAGGCTGCCGGTCACGTTGGCAATGGTATCCACCCGCAGGGCATCATCGACCGCGTCGGTCGAATAGGTCACACCGGAAAAGGTCAACGAACCGTTCAACGCACTTTCCTGCGGCGTCAGCGCGTCGAAATTTTGGTCCGCAGGTGGCGCAGCGAATGCGGCGCCAGCCAGCAGGCAGGCGGCCAGAACCGAAGTGGGGAGATGGCATTTCATGGCGGGAATGGGAACAAGAGAAGGCGTGAGGACTGCGCCGTTGGGCTGTGGAGGCTAGCCGGAAGGCCGGTTTCTAATTGGGTCTCGAATGCTTCATGGACAACTCTCTGCCCTCTAGGCGGCTAGAGCGGTCAAATGACCCTGGAGTTGTTGAATCGGTTTTTTAAAAAGAAGAATGAGGAAGCTGAAGCTTTGGCTTATTCACCCCTGCGGAATGATATTTTATCAAATGACCATGCACGGATTAGCGGTCAATTGATCGGGCTGCAATCCTAATAATTTCTTCTTCAAAAAAATAACCTTTATAGTCCTTCTACTCCGCAGATTTATTGCACCTCTTCTGCACGTCCCTCCGGTCTGAGGCAAACCCATCTCAGAAGGAGTTCCACCCCTTGGAGCAGGGGGACCTGCAAATCTCGCTCAAACGGCCGGCTCAGGGAGTTGCCAGCCAGATCCTCAAGATTGGGATCGGCCAGCAACTCATGGTCACCGGTCGACCAAGCCACAGCGGGAGTGAAGCGCCAGCTGCGACCGTCGGGCGCGACCTCGACGCGGCCGGCGACGCCCTGTCCTGCGCGCCGAATGCGCAGGGCGCCGGCGAGCACTCCAGGGTCGAGGGGTTCGTCACTGAGCACGACGAGCGGCTCGCGACTGCCGGCGGCGGGAGCCTGCAGACGCAACCCGGCCAATGCTGGCAAGGTGTGATCGGCCGGCCCCACCTGCCACTCAAAGCTGCGATCGGCCCCAAGCGCCACACCCGCCGCCGAGCGCCAGGCGCCGGAAACGACGAGCCGACAGCGGGCGCCCGCGCGCAGCACCGGCCCCTCCTCAAGGTTCAAATTGACCCCGGTCTTCTGTCGGCCGGGATGGAACCAAACGGTCAGGCGGCGACCGTCCGGCGACCACAATTCGGTTTCGCGAAACGGTCCAACCACCTCCCGGCCGTCACTCTCAAACAGGCGCAGGCGGTCGAGGAAGACGCCGCGCTCCATGGGCTCGCTGAAGTGCAGGTAGAACTTCAGCGCATTCGCCGGCAGCGGCACACCGGCCGGACGCAGTTCGACGGTCGGCACCGCTCCGACTGCGGCAGCCGTGCGGAACTCACGCCGGTGCAGCACACCATTGGCACCGACCCACTCCACGGCAAACGCCTGACCGGCCGGCAGCGGCAGGGAGGGCAGGAAAACCGCACGTCCCGCCGCGTGTTCCCAGCGCCCCAGCAACGGCACACCGCCCCCGGCACGGCGCAGGACGAAATCGCCCTCGGCCTCGATGACCACCCGATCGCCAGCCTCGCTCACAACCACCGACGGAACCGCCTCACCGGCGCTTGCAAGCTGCCAGCTGCAAACCAGCAGCCCGAGCGCCGCGGCCGACCGGCTCAAGCGTCGCTGCAAGGCCGCTGTTCGAGGCTCAGGCATCAGGCGGGCCCTGCGGGGTGTTTCAGGGCAGCGTCGCGACTTCCAGGCTGAAGCGGCCGTCCTGCTCGCGCAGCACGACCATTTCGCGATCGCCCAGGCGGTCGACCTGCACCGCGCCAAACAGGGCGTCGAGAATCTCGATGCCCTCCGGGCCCTGCTTCTCTTTCACATCGCGCCAGACCGCCTTCTCATTGACCTGCTCGACCGCGTTGACGTAGTCCATGCTGATGCGCGCGCCCCAGAACTTGCTCGGGCCAAACAGGTTGTCCTTAAAGCGCTGGGTGTGAACCACCAGCCACTCCTTGCCGCTGGCGTCGGTGTACTCAAAGAGATCGAGCGGCCGGTTGCCGCTGCCGAGTTCGACCATGCTGACGCCCTTGACCTTGGCGCCGCTGTCGATGTCATCGACCCGGAAACGCGCGACTGGCGTGCAGGCGAAAGCGCCGACGACATAACGGCCGTCCTTGGCATGGTAGGGGATGAAGCTTTGGATGGGCGCCTTGGTCTCCCACTTGCGGTGGGCAACGTGGTAGGTCTCGGCGCTGAACACCGCGGCGGTGTCGCCATGGCGCACCGGCACCGGAATCGTGAAGATGCGGCTGGCGAACTCCTCGTTGGCCGAACCGGTGGCGAAGATTCGGTCGCGATCAAAAGCGACATCGGTGACGCGGGTGACCTTGCTGCTCGTCCCGCCCGGCAAAGTGACCGCAGCCCAGGAAACCGCCGTGGTGTCGAGCGGCTGAACGCGACCGGCGGCATCGACCGTCAGTACCAGGCTGGCGTTGTCAGGCCGGCGTTGCACCGCCAGATAGACTTTGCCGCTGGCCGGGTTCACAGCCAGGTCGATGAAGTTGAGATTCTCCGCTGTCGTGCCGAGGCCGCCGGCAACCACCGCCCCGAGATCGGCCAGGGGCGAGGCCAACTTGAGGAAGGGGCCGGTGTCACCGGTGGCGATGGCGAGCACAGCGGCCTGACCGGAGTCGGCCACCAGCAGCAGGCCGTCCGGGCCAAAGCCGAGGGCACTGACATTTTTGAAGCTCAGGCCACCCTTGCGGGCGTCCTGCAGGGGGGCGGCGGCGGCCGCGACGGCGAGGCTGGCGACAGCAAGAAGGGCGAGTGGCAGTTTCATGGCGGTCCCCCTTTAACGCCGCGAGGGCGGCGCGGCTATCCTTCGACATCGAAGCGGCGCTGGCGCGGTGGGCGCAGGACACTGCGCCCACCGTTGCGCCGGCGCAACGCGTCGAAGACCGCGTCGGAACTATCGGCCTTCATTTGATGGACGATGCGCAGCAGCTCGCCGAGCCGCCCCTTGGGAAAGCCAGCCTTGCCGGCGAACCAGCCGAGGTACTCCGCCGGCAGGTCGCAAATGGGCAGGCCCTCGGGTGGATGCGCCGCCGGTCCGTACTTGCCGAAGGGCATGCGCGTGCGGCCGATCTCTTCGAGATCCGCGCGCATCCGGGCGGCCAGGTCATCCATGCCGGCACCCGAGCGCGGACGGGGGTGCTTGTCAAAGGCCGCTCGTGCTTGCGCGCCGGGCGACCCGGGTTTACACCTGCGGCCATGAAAGTCGCCGCCTGCCTCTGCATCGCCCTGCTTGGACTCTTGACCAGTTGCCGCAGCCTTGAGGCACCGGTGCGCCAGGCCCGCGACCTCTCCGCCTGCAAAAGTTTTCACGTCACTCAGACCGATGGTGACAAACTCGGTCTTGCCGGGTTGATCAACGCCGAGATGAGTGCCCAGGGCTTCGCCTGCCGCAGCGACGGCAAGGCGGCCGCAACTGACAGCCGGCTGAGCTATCGCTGGGAAACCCTGCCCGGCCGTGCCGACCGTTTGGGACGCCTGATCCTGGAAGTGCGCCAGCCCGGTGGCGAGCTGCTGACAAGCAGCCGCAGCGAACAGCCTGCCTCCCTGATGCCCGCGGACAATGCCGAGATGACCCGCCTGGCCGTACGCAACCTGCTGGCCGCCACACCCGGCCCGAACGGTCATCCGCGCGGCTCGCTGATGGAGCGTGAAACCCTGCTTTGGTGACAGCGGGCAGCCCGTCAATCCAAAAAAAGAGCGCCTTGGCATCGGTAGATTCTTGATACGGCACGGCACTTGCGCTAGGTGGATGCAATGCTTTGTCATTCCCACATGGGACGTTTGTCCACGCTTGCCCTGCTATCGCTGCTGATGCTCGCCAGCTGCGATCAGCGCCGGCGCCTTGAAGCCGAAACGAACGCCCTGCGCGAGCAACTCACCCGCGACGAAAAGGAATTGCACGAGTTGCATGCCAAGCTGCGGTCGCTCAACCCGCCCGGCCAAATGCGCAATGCCGGACCTGCCGAACTGCATCGCGCCAAGGCCCTCGTCACCAGCCTGGTCCGGGACAAGGAACGCCTTGAACAGGAGGGCCGTGATGAACAGGCCCGCCAGCAAGCCCTGCAGGCCCAGCTCGAAGACTACCAGAACCTGCTCAACCGGCGCACCCCCTGATTTCCCATGCAAGCCGCCCTCGTCAGCTTCATCATCGCCGCGGTCTTCCTGACCTTTTACGGTGTCCATTACACCACGCAGGTGGATCTTGTGCGCGGCGAGCACCGCGATCTCACGGCGCAGGTCGCCGAAATGACCAAGACCGTGCAGGCCAGCCGCGAATTGCTTGCGCAGCACAACGAACTCGCCCCCTACCTCGTCGCCGCCGCGCAGGCGCAGACGGAGGTCGATGCCGCGCGCGACCGACTGGCCGGCATCAAGGGCGAAGTCGAGCGCACCCAGAGCCTGTTTGCCCTTCTGGTACGACGGGCCCGCACGGAGGCACCTGGCACCACCTATTCCGAAATGCAGCTGCGCAGCGGCCAGCGACTGCGCAACGCCAAAATCATGCGTATTGATGGCGGCACCCTCACCGTCGCGCACGACGGCGGGGTGACCACGCTGACGGACGATGAACTCTCCGACGAACTGCGCTTTCGCTTCGGTTACAGCTTCGACCTGCCGACCGACCTGTTTCCGTCAAACTCGGAAGTCGTGAAGTCCAAGCCCATTCCCGAGGTCATCATACCAGCGACCCCTGGCGAGGCAACATCGCCGTCCACCCGCCAGCCCACCAACGCCTCGAGGGGGAACCGCTACCGCGATGGCGACCCCGGCCTCTGGAATGGCGTCACCCGCCAGCATCTCGGCCGAGCCTACATTCCCGGCCAGGGCTGGTTGAAGGTCGGCCCGAGTGGCCCCATCCCCAAAAGCCCGCGTTGATCCACCTCAGAGCCGCCCGCCACCGAAGTAGTGGTGCAGCGCCTCCATCATGCCCTCGCTGGCGGTTTTGGCGGCGATGAAGCCACCGTGGCTGCGCACCTGGGCCTTGACCGGGTCGAGGGCGTTGCTTGGCGCGGCAAGGCGGTGGGCGCGCGCCGGGTGCAGCATCGACAGGTCATTGTGGTTGTCGCCGGCGGCGAAGCAGTGCGAGGCATTGAGACCCAACTGGCGGGCGAGCTCGGCGAGGGCGGTACCCTTGCTGTAACCGCTGTGGGAGAAGCGCAGGTAAATGCCGTTGCGATGGTAGCCGATGTCGGGGAATTCGGCCGCATGGGTGTCAATGAAGGCGGCGATGCGGTCCATTTCCGCCTCGCTCTCGGCGACGATGCCGAGTTCGCCATAATCGCCGGCGAGAAATTGCGCGCCGGTTTCCTCCTCGACCCAGCGGCGGATGAGGTCGAGCGAGGCGCGGTGGTCGCGGACAAACCGCTCGTGAGCCCGGCGCGCCTGGCGGTTCCATGGCCCCGCGTCCTTCCAGCCGCCGAACAGGCCCGGGCGATGGATGTCGCACTCCATGGCGATGATGAAATCCGGCTCCATGAACAGCCCGTACTGGGTGATGCCCTGCAGGGTCTGCGGCAGGCTGCGGCCGGTGTTGATGACCCAGGCCGCGCCCTGGTGGCGCAGCTGGCGGATCATGCGCCCGAGCTCGGGGTGGAAAACCGGGTCCGACTCAGGGTGCACGAGCGTGCCATCGAAGTCGAAGGAGAGCAGGAACGTGGGCTGCCGGGCCATGAACCGCATGAATGCGCGCGCTCGCCGCCGGCGTCAAGACAGGCTTGCGGAGTCAGCGCCGGCGAAGTTCGCCGTTGCCATTCTGACGGAAGTAGGCGTCGCGCTGACGGCGCAGTTCTTCCAGCCGCGAGGCCAGACCGGAGGTGCCAGGGGCGCGTGTCGCCGGCTCCTCCTGCGGTCGCACAAACGGATTGTTCATGCCCAGGCTGCGCCAGGGCCCGGCCGGCACCTCGTCGAGATCGACAAAACGCCAGTCGCACTTGGCCTTGCCAGCCATGCCGAGGAAATCGCGCACCGCCGGCGACACATCAATGCCGGCACCGTTGTTGTTGGGGTTCTTCGGCCGGGCATTGCCGAAGACATAGGCATGGTCGTCGGTCACGAAGGGTCCGCAGTCCTCCCACTGGGCGTAGCAGACGCGGTTGCCGTAGCGGATGGCAACCCAGGTGCCCTTGAGCACCGACTTGCCCGGCCGTGAGAATTTCTGCTGAAACCAGGGGATCACTTGCGCGGCCTCGGGCTTGTGGGTCCGGTAATCGACGCAGTCATTGTAAGGCAGCGCCACGTAGAAGGGGTTCAGGCCGGGGGTGAAGCCGGGCGGACAGAAGTTCGCCGTGCGTTTGGCCGGATCCGGATCGTCGAAGCCGCCGAAATTTTGCATCCAAGCGGTGTCCCAGGAACTTTTATGATTCGGTGTCGGATTCTTCTCCGTCGGCTGTTCTCCCACCCAGAACACCGTCGCCGTGATGTCCGTCTTCCATGGGTAGCGGGCGTAGCCCAGCCGCGGCAGGGTCGGCGAATTCACCCGCGGCGCCGTCAACGGCGGCAGCGATGCCCCCGGTGCTCCGGCACGCCCCTGAAAGGCGGCGACACTGGCCGTGGTGGTCACTTTGGGCACCGACTGGGCCCTAGCAGACGGCACCCAGGCCGACAGCAGGAGGAACAGTGAGGAGAACAGGACTCGGGACATGCGGAAATTCAGGGGGAGGCAGAATTTACCAGAAACGTCCGGCATCGGGCAACCCCAAATCACACCTGTGCCAGCCTCAGGCTAGGTGAAAGGCCTCGGGCAGCAGCTCCGCCAGGGTGCGCACCACCGGCCGACCGCCGCTCAGAAAGGCCACCTCGGTCGCCCCACCGGGCAGGGCGAACTCAGCCAGCACCTGCCGGCAGGCGCCGCAGGGGGAAAACTCGTGACCGAGGCAGACGACGGCCAGGCGGGCGATGCGCAGGCCCGTCCCTTCGGCGGTCACGGCCTGGCCGACCGCAACGCGCTCGGCGCAGACGGTTAAGCCGTAGCTGGCGTTCTCGACGTTGACGCCGGTGAAACGGCCGCCGGCGACCGTTTCCAGGGCGCAACCGACCCGGCATCCGGAGTAAGGCGCATGGGCGTGGGCGGCGGCGGCGCGGGCGAGTTCGAGCAGGTCCATGCCCTCATCCTGCCTCAAAAAAAGCGGCTGCGGAAGCAAATCCGCAGCCGCCTGGAACAACTGGCAAGGAAGCGCCTGGACTCAGAGCGCCTTGAACTTCACGGCGCGCCACTGCACCTGGTAGGGACCGGTACCCTTCTTGATGCCGTGCACCTGGAAGCCGATGTGGCCTTCCGGATCGCCCGGCTGCTTGAAGTCGGCGGTTTTGACGCCGTTGACGAAGCTCTGGTAGTGGTCGCCCTGCACGACGATGCGGTAGTGGTTCCACTCGCCCTTCTTGAACGCGGCCTTGGCGGCCTCGCTGCGCACCGCCTCGGTCTGGGTCAGGATGCTCCACCAAGTGCCGCGGCGCGCCTCGTCATAAAAGTCGCCGGCGGTGCCGTTGACCGCGATCTCGCACTGCGGACCGAACACCCGGCCAGCCGGCAGCGGCTTGCCGCTCTTGCTGCCCTCGGGCACCGGATCACCTTCCTTGGCAATCTTGCTGCGCACCTGCACCCCGGAGTTCAGCTCGTCGTCCACCTTGACTTCAAACTGCAGTTCGAAATCCTTGAAGGGCCCCTTGACCAGGAAGGTGTTGGGGCTGCCGTCGACCGTGGTGCCGGTGAGCACGCCGTTTTCCGCCTTGTAGGTGGCGGTGCCGCTGACGATTTGGGCGTCGCCCAGACCGTCGGTGAACCAGGTCTGCCAGCCCTCATCGCCAGCAGCACTGCTGGCTGAAGGCGGGGTGGCTGGATTGCAGGCGCCGAGACAGGCCACGGCGAGAAGAGCGGAGAGAGAGGTCAGTTTCATGGGAACAGAGCGTCACCAAAGCCGGATTGCCGCGCCCTGCATCTGCTAAATCGCCGAATCGCCGCAATTATTTAACAAAGCTTAACAAATTGAAGCCATTAAAACCGCATTAAAACGCCAAAAGAATCGAATTGGAACTTGCCCAAAACGACGACTTGGATTTAAATGGCATTGAAATGGGGTTTTAATCACCCCGTCAGCCACATGGCACGCCCCTCCAACAGCTTCGACTCGGTCAGCCTGACCATCGCGATCACGCCCCAAATCCGGGCGTATCTCGATGATCTGACCCTGAAGGGCACGTTCGGCTGCAGCCCCGCGGAAGCGGCGCGCATGCTGCTGAGCGCGGCGATCGAGCAGAAGCTCAAGGATGGTGAGTTGGACAAACGCAAATTCATTGTGCAGGACGGCACTGTGGTGCCGGCGCCGGAAACCGCCTGAACTTCCCTCAAAATCATGATTCTGCAACCCGACACCCAGGCCGACGTGCTGCTTTTCCACGCCATGATGAGCATCGAAGTCGAGGACCACGAGCGCGATCGTCGTGAAGCGTGGAAATCGGACACGAGCCTGGAGATCCTGGCGCGTGAACTCGTCCGTCACACGCCCGACCTGGCCCGCCTGCTCGTCGACGACGGCATGGTGCGTCTCGCCGCCTGATCGCCCACCGCGATTGCCACACCGGCTTCACTGCCGCCAGAAAGGCCAACGTCACCCGACGTTGGCCTTGTCATTTCCAGGGCCGGCATCCATCATGGTGCGTCTGTTCCCCGCCTTCCATGATCGCCCCGACCCGTCTGCTGTTCCCGGCCCTGCTTCTGCTCGGCGCCTGCGCCACCGTCAAAAAATACACGCCGGACCTCAGCCGCCTGCCGAAGCCGCCCCTGCCCTCCTTCGCCGGCCTGAAAAAACTCACCCGCGTCCTGCCCGGCATGCCCGAGTCCGACAGCACCGGCGTCGAGGATCCCAAGCTGCCCTTTGAAGCCGGCCAAAAACTCGCCCAGGGTCACAGCCTGCGTCTGCACATTTATGAGGGTGCCCGCTCGACCAAACGCATCTACAATGGTGTGGTCATGGTCGATGCCGACGGCTTGGTCCACTTCGAGGAGGCCGGCAGCGTCCGCATCGGCGGTCTCGACTTGGTCGAGGCCAGCGAAACGATGGCCCGCACCTTCCGCCTCGGCCTGCGCCTGACCCGCCAGGTCACCGTGCATGTGCTGTCGGTCGAGGACGTGCCGCTGGTCGCCGTCAATGGCGACATCGCCCGCCCGCGTTATCTGCCCGCCTGGGAGGGCATGACCGTTTCGCAGGCGGTCGCCCACGCCGGCGGTCGCCGCGCCGGATCGTCGAACCGCGGCGTCTACCTCATCCGTGAAGGGCTGAGCCGCTACTACGCCGACCTGGAGAC
>JAEYYS010000017.1 GCA_023428335.1 Verrucomicrobiota bacterium
GCCCGGACGAGTTGGCAGAGCGGCGGAGGACCGCCGCGCTCCAGGACGCTGCGCGCTTAGACGGCGATCGGTGCCTGGATGGCCGGGTGTGGGTCGTAGCCTTCGAGGGTGAAATCCTCGAAGCGGAAGGCGAACAGGTCCTTCACCTCGGGGTTGAGGCGCATGACCGGCAGCGGCCGCGGTTCGCGGCTGAGCTGCAGGCGGGCCTGATCAAGATGGTTTTTGTACAGGTGCAGGTCGCCGAAGCTGTGCACGAAATCGCCCGGCTGGTAGCCGCAGACCTGGGCGACCATGAGGACGAGCAGGCTGTAGCTGGCGATGTTGAAGGGCACGCCGAGGAAGAGGTCGGCGCTGCGCTGGTAGAGCTGGCAGCTCAGGCGGCCGTCGGCGACGAAGAACTGGAACAGGCAGTGGCAGGGCGGCAGGGCCATCTGCTCGATGAAGGGCACGTTCCAGGCGCTGACGATGTGGCGGCGGCTGTAGGGGTTGTTTTTCAGGCCGTCGAGCAGGCGCGCGATCTGGTCGACCGGCTCCGCGCCGGGCGCGCCCTGCCAGCGCCGCCACTGGGCGCCGTAGACCGGGCCGAGTTCGCCGTTGTCGTCGGCCCACTCGTCCCAGATGCTGACCTTGTGCTGCTTGAGGTAGCCGATGTTGGTGTCGCCCTTGAGGAACCAGAGCAGCTCATGAATGATGCTGCGCAGGTGCAGTTTCTTGGTGGTCACCAGCGGGAAGCCGCGGCTGAGATCGTAGCGCGACTGCTCGCCAAAGACCGAGTACGCGCCGGTGCCGGTGCGGTCCTCGCGGTAGCTGCCGTGATCGAGGACCTTGCGCAGGAGGCGGTGGTATTCTTCCATGGCGGGAACAGCGGGCGCCTCCGGGCGCGGACTCAGGCGGCGTAGGGCACGGGTGTGCCGGTCGAGTTCGCCAGCTCCTTGAAGCGGGCGATGATCTCGGCGGTGATTTTGCCGGGCTTGCCGTCGCCGATCGGACGGCGGTCGTACTGGACGGCCGGGATGACCTCGGCGGCGGTGCCGGTGAGGAAGCACTCGTCGGCGGTGTAAACCTCGTGGCGGGTCATGGTGACCTCATGGACCTGCAGGCCCATGGCGCGCATGACCTCGATGACGGCCATGCGGGTGATGCCGTTGAGGGCGCCGCTGGCGATGGTCGGGGTGTAGACCTGGCCGTTCTTGAGGATGAAGATGTTGTCGCCCGTGCACTCGGCCACGTAGCCCTGCTCATTGAGCATGATGCCCTCCTCGCAACCGGCCTGGATGCACTCGATCTTGGCCATGACGTTGTTGAGGTAGTTGAGGCTCTTCACCTGCGGGCTGAGTGCCGCGGTGGCGGGCCGGCGCGTGGCGCAGGTGATGAGGTTCAACCCCGTCTCATACTTCTCCTTCGGATACAGCGTGATGCCGCTGGCGATGATGATGACCGAGGGCTTCGGGCACTGGTAGGGATTGAGTCCGAGGGAGCCGACGCCGCGGGTGACGACGAGACGGATGTAGCCATCGCGCAGGCCGTTGGCGGCAACGGTGTCAACGGTCGCCTTCTCCATCTCCTCGAGGGTGATCGGCATGGTCAGGCAGATCGAGCGGGCGCTCTCATAGAGGCGGACCAGATGCTCGGTCAGGCGGAAGACGCGGCCGTTGTACACCCGGATGCCCTCGAAGCAGCCGTCGCCGTAGAGCAGCCCGTGGTCGAAGACGGAAATCTTGGCCTCGCTTTCAGGAACGATTTGACCGTCGAGATAGATGAGAAGGGGGGAACCAGCCATGATGGGGGAATGCGCAGGATGCCAGCCGCCGGCCGGTTTGCAAGCGCGGGAATCGCGTCCGGCAAGAATCCGGAGCGTGCCTCACCAGTTCTTGATCCACTTCTCCGAGGCCAGCTTGAGCGGACCCCCGGCGTTCGCCTCCAGGGAGGTCGCCATGGTGTTGTCCTCGTCCTCACTGTAGGACCAAAGGTCGTAGTGGCTGTTGATCGTGGTCGGCGCGGAAGCGGCGGTGCCGGTGAGATTCTGCGGCGCGGCGCGGATGTACTGCAGCGGGTTGCCAAAGCCGTCGATCATGAAGTAGCGACCGTCCTGGACGCGCCAGACCTCCTTGGGCATGTCGGTCAGCATGATGTTCTTGGACTCGTTCGGGTCGATGTTGCCGTCCGACTGCGAGGGGCCGGCGTTGGCCGGGGCGACGGCGACCTTGATGGCGTCGTAGCCGTCGCCGCTCATCGCCTGGTACAGCATGGCCGCGCCGGCGACGCCGTAGGTCTTGTCGCGGATGCTGATCGTGTCGCCCGGGTTGGCCGGCTCGGGGTATTCCCCGAACTCGGTGTTGTAGCGTTCGAGGGCGCTCTGCACGGCCTTGAGGGTGGCGGCGGTCTTGCTGCGCGCGGCGGAGCGCTGGGCGTAACTGAAGCCGCCGACGGTGAGGGCGAACAGCAGGGCGACAATGGTGACGACGATGAGCAGCTCGATCAGCGTGAACGCTGCACGGGCGGAGTTCAGCTTGGGGGTTTTCATGATGGCTGGGGGATGGGTTTGCAAGGCAGGGCGCGCGCAGGCGCGCCGCGTCAGGCTCCGGCGCTCAGGCCCTTGATGACCTCGATCAGCGGCAGGAACAGCGCCATGACGATGACACCGACCACGAGGGCGAGGATGACGATCATGAGGGGTTCCAGCATGGAGGTGAGGGCGGACACGGAGTTGTCGACCTCGTCCTCGTACACATCAGCGATCTTGAGCAGCATTTCGGGAAGCTGACCGGTTTCCTCGCCGACGTCGACCATGGAGATGACCATGGGCGGGAAGACGTTGCTCGATTCGAGCGGGCCGACCATGGATTCGCCCTCCTTGACCGCGTCATGGACCTTGGTGATGGCGTCGGAGACGATGGTGTTGCCGGCGGTTTCGCGGGTGATGTTGAGCGCCTGCAGGATCGGCACGCCGGAGGTGACGAGGGTGCCGAGGGTGCGGGTGAAGCGGGAGATGGCGGTCTTGCGCTGGACGTCGCCAAAGAGCGGCAGCTTGAGCTTGATCTTGTCGATCGTGCGGCGTCCGCCGGTGGTGGAGGCGAAGACCTTCCAGCCGATGAAGATGAGCACGGCACCGGCCCCGAGGTAGAGCACATTGTCGCCCATCCAGCGGCTGAAGCCGATGACCATCTTGGTCAGGCCGGGCAGCTTGTTGGCGTCGCCGAGCATGTCCTGGAAGATCTTCTCGAAGCGCGGCACGATGACCAGCATGAGGAAGACCATGATCGCCAGGGCGATGAACATGACGATGATGGGGTAAACCATCGCCGCGACGATCTTGTTCTTCAGCTTCTGGGCCTTTTCCTGGTATTCGGCCAGTCGGTTGAGGACGATCTCGAGCACACCGCCGAGTTCGCCGGCCTTGACCATGTTGATGTACAGCTTGTTGAAGATCTTCGGATACTGGGAGAGCGTTTCGGAGAAGGTGCTGCCGGTCTGCACGTTGTCCGCGATCGTCGTGATCGTGCTCTTCATGATCGGGTTCGGCTCCTGGCGGCCGAGCACGGTCAGGCCGCGCAGCAGCGGCAGGCCGGAATCGATCAGGGTGGCGAGCTGGCGGGTGAAGATCATCAGGCTCTTGGCCTTGACGGTGGCATTGGCGCCGGCCTTGACGGCCTTGCCCTTGGACTTTGCCGTGGTGGTCTTGGCGTGCTTCTTGACGGCGGCATCCCCCTTGCCCTCCTGGGCCACCTGGGTGGGGTAAAGCTGGTTCTGGCGCAGCAGGTTGACGGCCTCCGCCTCAGTGGCGGCGTCCAGTTCACCGGCGACTTCTTGGCCGTTCTGGTCGAGGGCGATGTAGTGAAACTTCGGCATAGGAAAGGGACTCGGCGGGGAATTCTAAACTAATTTGAGCTTACCGGGTGGGCGCGGAAAATGTCCAATCAAAATGGTGGCAAAAACGTGAAAAAGCGGCCCCGGCGGCATCAGGTGTACTTGAGCACCTCCTCGATCGTCGTCTCGCCGTCGTAGATGTTGCGCAGGCCGTCCTCGCGCAGGGTGACCATGCCGAGTTCGATGGCCTTCTGCTTGAGCACCAGGGTTGGCGCGCGTTCGGTGATCAGTTCGCGGATGGGGTCGGTGACGTCGAGCAGCTCGTAGATGCCCTTGCGGCCCTTGTAGCCGCTGCCGCCGCACTTGTCGCAGCCGTTGCCGGTGAAGAAGCTTTTGTTGCCGATGTCGTCCTGGGTCAGGTTGAGCTGGTTGAGGACGGACAGGCTGGGCTCGTAGGGGGCGGCGCAGTTCTTGCAGATCGTGCGCAGCAGGCGCTGGGCGAGCACGCCCTCGAGCGTGGCGGAGACGAGGAAGGGCTCGACCCCCATGTCGACCAGACGGGTGACGGCGCCGGCGGCGTCGTTGGTGTGCAGGGTGCTGAGCACCAAGTGACCGGTGAGCGAGGCCTGGACGGCGATCTGGGCGGTTTCCTTGTCGCGCATCTCGCCGACCATGATGCGGTCGGGGTCCTGACGGAGGAAGGCGCGCAGGGCCTTGGCGAAGGTGAGACCAACCGCGTCGTTGACCGGCACCTGCATGACGCCGTCGAGCTCGTATTCGACCGGGTCCTCGGCGGTGAGCAGCTTGCAGTCGATCGTGTTGATGCGGCGCAGGCAGGCGTACAGGGTTGTGGTCTTGCCGGCACCGGTGGGGCCGGTGACGATGAAGATGCCGTTCGGCTTGACGATGGTTTCGGTGATGTAGTCGTACAGGAAGGCCGGCATGCCCAGCTGTTCGAGGTCGAGGTTGACCGAACTGCGGTCGAGCACGCGCAGCACGACTGACTCGCCATGCTGGGTGGGCAGGGAGTTGACGCGCATGTCGACCGGCTTGCCGTTGACGCTGGTCATGATGCGGCCGTCCTGCGGGATTCGCCGCTCGGCGATGTTCATGTTCGACATGACCTTGATGCGCGAGATGACGCTGTTGGCCAGGTGCACGGGCGGCGGCGCCATTTCGTAGAGCGCGCCGTCGACGCGGTAGCGGATCTTGAACTCGTGCTCGAAGGGCTCGAAGTGGATGTCCGAGGCGCGCTCCTTGATGGCCTGGGTCATGACCAGGTCGACGAATTTGACGATCGGCGCCGAGTTGGCCTCGACCTCGGGGGCGTCGCGGCCGACATCCTTGAGACCGCCGAAAATCTCGTCGATGCTGGGCGCACCGGAGCCGTAGTGCTTGTCGATCAGCGCCTGCACCTGGCTGCGGCGGGCGACCACCGGCACGACGACCTTGTCGAGGCCGAAGCGCAGGTCCTCGACGAGCTGGGGGTTGAGCGGGTCGGTGAAGGCGACGTGCAGACCGCGTCCGTCGAGGGTGACCGGGAAGGCGCCGTACAGGCGGGCCATGCCGGCGGGGATGAGATTGACCACCGACGGTGCGGGTTCGAATTCGCCGAGGTCAAAATGTTCGGCGCCGAGTTCCTCGGCCACGAGGGCCCAGAAGGCGTCCTCGTTGGGGAAGAGCTGGTAGTCCATGACGGTCTGGAGGATCTCCTTGCCGTTCTGCACCACCTCCTGGGTCAAGTCGTAGGCCTGGCCGCTGTCGATCACTCCGCGGGCTTCGAGCATGTCCACCACGTTCTGGGCTGTCATATCGTCTTCAGTCGTTCTCGGTTGAAAATTGTCGGGGAAAAAGCGCGGGCTCAGTCGGCATCGGCCATGGTGGCCTCGATGACCTCCTCGGCGGTGGTCATGCCGGCGAGGACCTTGCGGATGCCGTCCTCGCGCAGGGTGCGCATGCCCAGCTCGCGGGCGCGCTTGCGCAGCTGCGGGGTGGTGAGCTGCTGGTTGATCATGTTGCGCACCTCGTCGTCGACCTTGAAGATTTCGGCGATGACCATGCGGCCCTTGAAGCCGGCGCTGCGGCACTTGTTGCAGCCCTTCGGCCCCATGATGCTGGCATTGTAGAGCTGGCTTGCCTCGAGGCCGAGGTGGCGCAGTTCGCGCTCGTTGAGGCTGGTTGGCTCCTTGCAATTGGCGCAGAGCTTGCGGACCAGGCGCTGGGCGAGGATGCCGCGCACGGCGGAGGCGATGAGGAAGGGTTTGACGCCGATGTCGGCGAGACGGGCAACCGAGCCCGGGGCGTCGTTGGTGTGCAGGGTGCTGAAGACCAGGTGACCCGTCAGCGAGGCCTGGATGGCGATCGACGCGGTTTCGTAGTCGCGAATTTCCCCGAGCATGATGATGTTCGGCGCCTGGCGCAGCATGGCCTTGAGGGCGGCGGCGAAGGTCATGCCGACGTCCTCCTTGACCATGACCTGGTTGATGCCGGCGAGTTCGTACTCGACCGGGTCCTCAACGGTGATGATCTTGCGGTCGGGACGGTTGATGAAGTTGAGGCAGGCGTACAGCGTCGTCGTCTTGCCGGAACCGGTCGGGCCGGTGACCAGGACGATGCCGTCCGGCAGGGTGATGAGCTTCTCGAAGGTGTCCTGGTCGTCGGAGAGGAAGCCGAGGTCGGACAGGCCGAGGCGCAGGCTGCTCTTGTCGAGCACGCGCATGACGACGCTTTCGCCGTTGTTGGTGGGGATGATCGACACGCGCATGTCGAGTTCCTTGTCATTGAAGGCCATCTGCAGGCGGCCGTCCTGCGGGATGCGCTTCTCGTCGATGCTCATCGAGCCGCACATGATCTTGATGCGGGCGATGATCGAGGAGTGCAGGCGCTTCGGGTGGTGCTCGACATCGTGCAGGACGCCGTCGATGCGCAGGCGCACGCGAATGTCCTTCTCGAGCGGCTCGATGTGGATGTCGGAAGCGCCGGACTTGAAGGCTTCGAGCAGGATGTTGTTGACCAGCTTGATGACGGGCGCGTCGCTGTCACCTGGCGTGCTGCCCTTGGCGCCGACGTCGCCAAACACCTCGTTGCCGTAAATGTTCGCCTGCAGGGTCTTGATCAGGGCATGGGTCGAGCAGAAGATCTCCAGGTCCGGCTGCAGCACGTGCGGCAGGGAGTCGAGGGTCTCGAAGTCGTAGGGGTCGGCAACAACGACCTGCAGGGCCGGGCCGTTCATGCCGATCGGGGCGATCTTGTAGCGCTGGGCCACCTCCATGGGCACGAGGCCCTTGAGATGCGGGGCGGCGGCGAAACCGTGCAGGTCGATGTACTCCATGCCGGAGTTGACCGCGACGGTCTGCGCCACCTGCTCGTCGCTGACGACGCCAGTCTTGATCAGGCATTCGAGCAGGCTTTCCGTGGGCTTCTTCGCGTTTTTGGCCTTCTGCAGGTCGCTGTCCATGACCAGCCCTGCCTCGGCGAGCAGTTCCAGGAGATACTCTTCGTTCGAATACATGCGTTCGGGGGTGCCTGAATTTTGGGGTGAATTAGAAAAACTAGGGGATTCCGGGGCGCAGTGTCAATCCCGCCCCGTCAGAAGCGTGGAAAAGTTTCCGCGCAACGGAAGCCTGACAGAGCCTGGTCTTGCGCGGCGTTCGACTTTGTTCCATCTCCCGCCATGATCCGCCGCCTCGCCCCCCCGCTCCTCGCCCTGCTGCTCACCCCTGCCCTGCCGCTGCCCGCCCACGACGCCGGCGTGCAGATGGCCGAGGTTGCCACGGTCTTCCTCGCCTCGCTCTCGCCGGAGCAAAAGGCCCGCGCCAGCTTCGCCTTCGAGGACGCTGAACGGATCAACTGGCACTTCATCCCGCGCGAACGCAAGGGCTTGGCGATGAAGGACATGACACCTCAGCAGCGACTCCTGGCGCACGCCCTGATGAACACCGGCCTCGGCTTCCGCGGCGCCGCCAAGGCCGCCACCATCATGAGCCTCGAAGAGGTGCTGTTCCAGATCGAGGGCGCCGACGAATCGAAGCGCGCCGCCGTGCGCGAAAAGCGCGACCCGGAAAAGTACCATGTCAGCCTGTTTGGCACCCCCGCCGCCGACGGCACCTGGGGCTGGCGCCTGGAGGGCCACCACCTGTCGCTCAATTTCACCCTCAAGGACGGTCAACTGCTGCGCGCCACCCCGGCCTTCATGGGCAGCAACCCCGGCGAACTGCGCCAGGGCCCGCTCAGCGGCCTGCGCGTGCTCGGCAAGGAAGAGGACCTGGGCCGCGAACTGGTCAAGTCGCTCGACGACGCCCAGTTCCGCAAGGCCGTGGTCGCCGACGTCGCTCCGAAGGAAATGCTCACCGCCGCCGAACCGCGGGTCGACGCCCTGAAGCCCGACGGCCTCAGCGAGACCGAGATGACCGAGGCCCAGCGTGCCAAGCTGCACCAGATCATCGACGAGTACCTCGGCCGCGTGCGCCCCGAGATCGCCGCGGAAACCCGTGAGGACATCGCCAAGAACGGCCCGGTCTTCTTCGGCTGGGCCGGCGGCAAGGAGCGCGGCGAGCCGCACTACTACCGCGTCCAGGGCAAGACCTTCCTCATCGAGTACGACAACGTCCAGAACGAGGCGAACCACCCGCACAGCGTCTTCCGCAGCTTCGATGGCGACTTCGGTCGCGACCTGCTCGGTGAGCACCACCGCGCCGCCCACGGCAAGTGAGGCACCGCAGCCCGGCCTGGGCCGGGTCGGCTAGGCGCCGCGCACCTCGTCGATGAACTCCCGTGCCGCCCGCGAAATCTCGTCGGCCACCGCCGCGCGCGCCTTTGCAAAGGGCGGCCGGAACCAGGGAAAGCCCCCGGTGAGATCAGGGGTGACCAGCACCTGACCATCGGTCGCCCGGCCGGCGCCAATGCCGATCGTGCTGGCGCGCACGCGGCCGGTGATGGCTTCGGCAACCTCCGGCATCATGCTTTCGAGAACGATGGCGCAGGCGCCCGCGGCGTCGAGGGCCTCGGCGTCGGCGAGCAGACGGGCGGCATCCTCGGGGGTGCGGCCCTTTTTCTTGTAGCCGCCCTCCTCGCGCACGCTCTGAGGCAGCATGCCGAGGTGGCCGACAAAGGGGATGCCCGCGGCGACAATGGCGCGCACCTGCGGCAGGAAGGCAGTGCCGCCCTCGAGTTTCACGGCATCGGCGCCGACCGCCACCAGACGGCGCGCGCTGGCGAGGGCCTCCTCGGCATCGCGGTAGCTGTGGTAGGGCAGGTCGGCGATGACCGGCGCGCGCACGACGCCGCGACGCACGGCGGCGGTGTGATGGCACATCATGTCGAGGGTGACCCCGGTGGTGTCGGGCAGGCCGAGCACGACCATGCCCAGCGAGTCGCCCACCAGCAGCAGGTCGGCCCCGGCCTCGTCGAGCAACCGGCCCATGGGGTAGTCATAGGCAGTGAGCACGGCGAGCGGCGGCCCGGCCATCTTGCGGGCGGGCAGTTCGGAAAGGGCGGTGAGCATGGCGGGAACCTGAAGGGAGCGGGCGGGCGGGGTCAACCCAAGAAAAAAGCCGCATCCCGGTGGGGATGCGGCTGGAAGAGGTTGGAACGAATCAGCCTTCGGAAGCTTCGCCCTCGCCCGACTCGCCTTCTTCGCCGGCGCTGACGGTGAGTTTGAGGAAGCAGCTGACATCGCGGTGCAGCTTGACCGGGATTTCGAAGGTGCCGGTGCTCTTGATCGGCTTTTCGAGCTCGATCAGGTGGCGGTCCAGCTCGATCTTGGCGCTTTCGGCGACGGCCTTGGCGATGTCCATCGTGGTGATCGAACCGAAGGCCTTGCCGCCCTGGCCGGTCTGCAGCGACAGCTTGATCTTGAGTTTCTTGAGCTTGGCGGCGGTCTTTTCGGCCTCCTGGAGCTCCTTGGCTTCGCGCTCGGCGCGCAGGGCCTTGAGGCGGTTCAGGTGGCGGAGGTTGCCCGCGGTGGCTTCATAGGCCTTGCCCTGCGGGACGAGGAAGTTGCGGGCGAAGCCGCGCTTCACTTTGACCACATCCGCCTCGGCGCCGAGACCTTTGATCTGTTCTTTGAGGATGACTTGAGCGTGTGCCATAAAATTCAGCCCTTGGGGGGAAAGGGTGGCGACGCTACACGC
>JAEYYS010000053.1 GCA_023428335.1 Verrucomicrobiota bacterium
TGGTCTTCACCGAGACCGCGCCGGACGGACCGCCCGGCCTGCGCTGGACGCGCGTGAACCTGACCGGCACGCGCCAGGCGCCGCGCGAGGACTTGAGCCAGCGCCTCGTCGAAGGCGCCGGCAAGGCGGCACTCGATCTGCCCGCCGAGGTCGCCGCCCAAGGCGGTGCCCTGCTGCTCGAACCCCTGCTCGGCAAGCAGGCCGGGCAACCGGACACGCTGCTGAAAAACGCCACCGACACCGGTGGCAAGGCTCTCGAATCCGGCGCGCGCCTGCTCGAAAGCCTGAACGGCTTGCTCGGCAAATGAGCCGATGTCCCCGTCAGCGGCGCATGAGGAACTCGTCGAGGTTCATGACGACGTTGGCAACAACCGTCCAGGCCGCGTATTCGGCCAGATCCGCATCGTCAGGCAGGGGGCCCAGCGGAACCGTGGCCATGCGCCGCGCGTTGCCGGTGTGGGCGCGGTAACGTCCCCGCGCCTCTTCCAACAGCTCCTGCAGGCTCGCGCGCTCCTTGTCGCTGGGCTCACGCGCCAGGCACAACCGGAACAGCAGGCTCAGCCGGGCCCCGGTTTCCGGCGCCGCGGCGACCAGGCGACGCGCCATCGCCTGATGCGCCTCGACGAAGACCGGGTCATTGAGGGTGACGAAGGCCTGCAGCGGCGTGTTGGTGCGGCCGCGGCGGATCAGACAGACCTCGCGATTGCCGGCGTCGAAGGCGCTGAAACTGGCGTAGGGCGCGTTGCGCCGCACCTCGGTGTACAAACTGCGGCGATGGCGGTCCTCACCCTCGCTGATCGTCCAGTCGTTGCTGCGACCGAAGGCGGTACTCAGGCCGAGGTTGGGCGCCAGCGGTCGCACCGGCGGCCCAAAACGCTTCGAACTGAGCAGGCCGCTGACAAAGAGCGCCTGATCGCGCAACTGCTCACCGGTCGGCCGGAAACGCGGTCCGCGCGCCAGCAGGCGGTTGTCGGGATCGCGCGCCAGCAGGGCCGGCGCGGCGGTCGACTGCTGCCGCCAGGCGCGGCTGGTGACCAGCAGGCGCAGCACGTGCTTCACATTCCAGCCGCTGTCCATCAGCTCGGCCGCCAGCCAGTCGAGCAATTCCGGATGCGAGGGCAGCTCGCCCTGGCTGCCAAATTCCTCACTGGTCGCCACCAGACCGGTGCCAAACACCGATTCCCACAGGCGGTTGGCCACCACGCGCGCGGTCAGCGGATTGTCGCGGCTGACCAGCCAGCGCGCCAGTGCCAGACGATCGACCGGCGCCCCGGCCGGCAGCGGCTGGAAGACCGCCGGCACGCCGCCGGCCACCTCATCGCCGAGATCCTGCCAGTTGCCGCGCAACTGCACCTGGGTCTTGCGCTGCTCCTTCGGCGGCAGTTCGCGCATCACCGGCACGGTCACCGGCGCCGTCCTGGCCAGGTCGCGCTGCAGTGCGGCCAGCCGGCTGCGTTCGGCGCGGGCCGCGGGTGCCACCTGCCGGGCGTAATGCAGGCGCAGGCTCTGCAATTGGGCCGGGGTCGGCGACGCTGCCGCCGCGGCCTCCTGCAGTTTCTTGTCCTTGAGTTGTGGCTTGCCGGCCAGCCAGGTTTCGAAGCCTTCCAGCCAGGCGGGCGACGGCTTGGCAAACTGCGCCTCCAGCGCCGCAACCTCGCGCTGCCAGCCGGCGCGTTCAGCCGCCGTCCTGGCATCGATCAGCTCCAGCAGCGGCGACTCATCCTTGCGGTCGGCGTCGGCGGTCTGGTTGAGCAGATGGTAGACCTGGAAGTACTCCTTGTGGGTGATCGGATCGTACTTGTGGGTGTGGCACTGCGCGCAGGCCATCGTCGTACCCATCCACACCGCGAAGGTCGTGTTGACCCGGTCGATGACCGCCGCCACGCGATACTCCTCATCGCTCGTGCCCCCCTCATTCTGGGTCATGGTGTTGCGGTGGAAGGCGGTGGCCGTGAGCTGCTCCGGCGTCGGCTGCGGCAGCAGGTCGCCGGCCAACTGCTCAATCGTGAAGCGATCAAACGGCAGGTTGGCGTCGAAGGCGCGGATCACCCAGTCGCGCCAGGCCCAGATCGTCCGCGGCTGATCGCTCGGATAGCCCGAACTGTCGGCGTAGCGCGCCAGATCGAGCCACTGCCGCGCCCAGTGCTCGCCATAGGCCGGGCTGGCGAGGTAATGATCAACGACGGCTTCCAGCGGCGCCTGCCGCAAGGCCTGCAGCTCCTCCAAACTCGGCGGCAGGCCGGTGAGATCGAGCGCGGCTCGCCGCAGCAGGGTCACTGAATCTGCCTCGGGCGCAAACGCCAGTTCCTCGCGCGCCAGACGTTCGAGCAGGAAGGCGTCGACCGGGTTGCGCGCTTGGCCGGCGGCGACGCTGGGCACCGGCGGCCGGCGCACCGGCTGATAGCTCCAGTGCGCCCCCCAGACCGCGCCTTCCTGGATCCATTGACGCAGCAGGGCAATCTGCTCCGGCGGGATGACCTTGTGCTGTTTCGGCGGCGGCATCACCTCGTCGGGATCGGTCGACAGAATGCGCTGCAACAACGCGCTCTGCTCCGGCCGACCGGGCACGACCGCGGTGACGCCGTCGCGGTTTTTCTTCGCTTCCGCCTCGTCATCCAGTCGCAGGCCGGCCTCGCGCTTCTTCTCGTCGGGCCCGTGGCAGAAGAAACAGTTCTCCGACAGGATGGGCCGGATCTGCCGGGAAAAATCCACAGCCGCAACGCCGGGCAGGGCCGGCAGCAGGCCGAGCGAAACACAAAGCAAAGGGCGGAGAACGGGCATGGGGCGTCCTGCAGTAACGAAATGGCGCCGGCGCTTTTCGCAGCTGGCCGCTTCCGGACAGCCGTTTCCTGTCCTGGCCGCCAGGACCGGTCTCCCGCAAGCCGCAGTGGACAGGTGTGAGAGAGGCGGACTAAACTCGTTCTTCTAGCTGATGTTCAAGCCGCCCCCATCGATCCGCCGCCTGCGGGCCCTGCTCGCGGCTGTGATCTGCTGGTGCTGCACGGCGACAGCGCAGGAGACACCTGCCGGCTGGACCGACCGCGAAACGAGACTGGCCAATGAGTACCTGTCGCTGCTGGTCGCCCAGCCCGAGTACGGCCGCGTCGTCGACCTGCTCTGGGCGCTCTACGACAAGCACGGCGCCACGCGCCTGCTGCTCGACCACGTCGCCGCCCAGGCCGGGCGCAGCGGCCATCCCACCCTGCGCCTCGTCCACGGCCACCTGCTGCGCCGGAGCGGCGACCTCGCCGGTGCCGCGAAACGCTACGACGAGGTGCTCGCCGCGCAGCCCGACCACCGCGCAGCCCTGCGCGCCCGCGCCGAGGCCGCGCGCGAACTCGCCGATCCGGCGGGCGCCCGTGACTTCCTCGCGCGTCTGGCGCGACTGCTGCCTGCCGGCGATCCCGCCGCCACCGAGACCTGGCTCGAACTCGGCACCCAATCGCTCGCCGCCGGCAAAACCGCCGAAGCGCGTGCCGCCTGGGAAAAGGCCGCGTCCCTGCGTCCCGATGACTTCGACCTCGCGCGCCGGGTCGCTGACCTGCTGCTGCGCGCCGGCCTGCCCGCCGAGGCCGCCGCCTTCTTCTCCAAGCTCGCGCAACAGAGTGACCCGCGCCGGCGTCTGGAAGCCTACCATGACCTGGCGCGCATCCACGAACTCGCTGGCGACTTCGAACAGGCCGACGCGGCCCTGACCGAGGGCCTGGCCCTGCTCGACTTCCGCGACGGTCGCTACGAGGAATTTTTCCGCCGGCGCGTGCGCCTGCATGAACGTTTCGGCCGGCTGGAGGAACTGCGCACCCAGCTCGATCAGGCGGCCACCGCCCAGCCTGCCGCGGAGCGTGCCCTGCGCGATCTCGCCCGCTTCTGCGCCATCGTCATTGATCCGGACGGCCAGCTCACGGCCCTGCGCGCCCTGGTGGCCGCCCTGCCCGGGGTCGAGGCCTACCGCTGGGAACTCGTGCGTCTGCTACTTGACCACGAGGGTGCACAGGAGGCGGCAAAGCTGCTCGACGAACGACTCAAGGACGGTGCCAGCCCGGCGCTGCTCTTCCTGCGCTGCGAGGCCGACCTGCGCCTCGGCGCCCCGGAAGCCGCCGCCGCCCGTCTGCGCGCCCTGCTCGAAGGCGCCGACGCTGACCTGGAAAAGCAGGCGCTCGCCTTCGCCCAGGCGCGCGCCCTCGACGGCATCGTCGAACTCATCCTGCGCCGGCGCGTCGAGCGCGACCCCAATCGCCAGGAAGCTGTCTTCGAACTGGCCGCCTTCCATCGCGCGCGCAAGGATGCCGCCGCCGCCGAGGCCCTGCTGCGCCGCTACATCGACACCGCCACGGGCGAAGCTGAACGCAGCCGCCGGCTTGACGAAGCCGCCGGCTTTCTCGCTGCCGGCCAGGACACCACCCATGCCCTCGTGCTGGCGCGCGAACAGGTGGCCCGGCCCGACGCCGGTCGCACCCAGTGGCTGCGGCTGGCCGACCTGCTCAGCGAGCAGGGTGACACCGGTGAAGCCGCAACCTGGCTGGAAAAGGCCTGGGCCGCCTCCGCCAGCGATGAGGAACGCGCCGAGGTCGATGAACGGCTGTTCGCCGTCTTGCTCGGCGATGCCGGCGTCGAGGCGCCAGTGCGCCAGGGTACGGCCGGCGAATTCCGCCTGCCCGATGCCTTCACGGGTCGCGGCTTCGCCGGCGTGGTCGAGGAACCCGGGCTGCCAACGCTGCCGGAGGCCGTGCTCGACAAGGCGCGCGAGCTGGCCGCAAAAGCTTCGTCCACCGACGCCGCTGCACTGTTTCGTGCCGCCTGGTGGGCGCTGCGCACCGGCCAGCACGAGACCGCCTACCCCATGCTGCAGCGCCTGCAGGCCGCCGCAGGCGACAACGGCCTGTCGCTGGAGGCGGACAAGCTGCTGCTCGAACTGGCGCTGGCCGACCAAAACCGCTCGCTGGCCGAGCGCCTGCTGCGCCGGCTGATCGAGCGCGATGAGGCCGGTCGCATTCGCCATGTGCTGCGCCTGAGCGAGCTGCTGCTGGAGGCTGAACAGGCCGCCGTGGCGGCCGTGCAAAGCCGCGGCTGGCGCTCGGATCAGCCGGTGCCGCCCCCGGGTCGCGAAGCCGCCGAACTGCTTGAGGCCGGCCTGCGCCGCCATCCCGACGCCGAGCCCCTCATTGCCGCGCTGGCGCAATGCTACCTGCTGCAGCAGCGCCCCGACGACGCGGCCGCCCTCTGGCGCGAGGCCATCCGCCGCGCCGGCGACAGCGCCGCCATCCCGCTCATGGAACGCCAGGCCGAGCTGCTGCTGCGCCAGAATCAGCTCGCTGAATACGTCGCCGTCCAAACCGCCATCACCGAGCGCGAGACCGACATCAAACGCCGGCGCGAAGCCTACAAACGCTTTCTCGACCGCCTGCTCTGGGACAGCCGTGGCGGCGAACTCGCCGACGAGGAAACCACCCGCCGCCTCGACCTCGTCGAGAAAAATCTCGCCAACCTGGCGCGCAAGCATCCCTTCGACGGCTTTTATCATGAGGCACTGGCGCAGGTCTACGAACGCAAGGGCGACCACGCGCGCGCCTTTCAGGCGATGAAGCAGGCCTACTACACCGCGCCCGACACGCCCTTCTCCTCCGGCCAACTGCGCGATGCCGCCCTGCGCGTCCAGGATCTCAACGCAGCCATCTACTTCCAAAAACAGATCGCCGCCGCAGCAGCGCCCGCCGCCCTCGCCACCGAGTCGCGCCGCTTGGTCGAACTGCTCGAACAAACCTTTCAAATCGCCGAGGCCGACCGCGTGCGCCGCCGCCTGGAGAGCCGCTTCGCCCAGGATGCCGCTTCGTTGGAAAGCCTGGCCGAGCACTACCGCGCCACCGGCCAGGAGGAGGCCGAGCGACGCGTCTACGAGCAGGTGGCACGCGTGCGCCCTTGGGACGCGCGCTCACAATTCCGCATCGCCCTGAAGTCGCTCCGCCTCGCCGACGATGCCGCCGCCGAAACCCGGCTGCGCGAAATTCTCGCCAAGACCCAGGCATCCCCGTCGCCCCGCCCGACCGACCCGGCACGCCTGCCGCTGCCGCTCACCGACACCCGCAAGGAGGGTGCTCCGGGTCCGGTCGCCGAACTCGCCGGCCAGGTCGAAGCCGCCGCCGGCCTCACCCACGAGGAGGCCGGTCGCCTGCGCAGCTTTTTCAATCTGCCGCGACCGGAACTCGTCAGCCTGCCCGCCAGCATCGAACTCCTGCGCCTGCGCGCCATCGAGGAGCTGGCCCGCCTGCTGCGCCGCCGCGGCGACCCCGCCGAACTCGCCGCCTGGGGCCGCGACTGGCAGGCAGCCGGGCGCGCACCGGTCGAGCGCCTCTGGGCCCTCTTTTACGCCGGTGATGGCGACGGCTTCCGCGTCACACTGCACGAGGTACTGGGCGATCCGCCCGGTCTGGAAGCGCGCTTCTGCCGTGTCTGGCTGACCCTGCGCTCGCACGGCATGACCGAGGCCCTCGCCTGGGCCGGCCAGACCGGCCTCAACATCGCCGAACAGGAAGTTCGACGCCGCCTGCTGCAGGCCGCGGTCGCCCTGCTGACCGACTTCGCCGGCTTCCGCTATGCCCGCGGTGAACTCGCCGAGCTCGGCGCCTCGCGCCTGCTCGCCAACGCCGCCGTGCTCGAAATCACCCGCTCCCTGCAGGATCGCCAACGCTACACCGAAGCCCTGGAACTGGGCGAAAGCCTGCGCCGCAACTCGCCGGCGCTCGCCGCCGACTACGCCTACTTTCTCTCGCGCATCGCCGAGTCGGCCGAACGCTGGGATCTGGCGCGCCAGTACCTCGGCCAGGTCGTGCGCGCGCCGGCGCGGCCGGGCCCCTATCGCGGCACCTACGACCCCTACGTGTACAGCCTCGCCACCGCCAGCCGCCTCGCGGTGTCCCTGCAGGATCGCGAGGAAACCCTTGGCGAGGCCTGGAAACACCTGCAACGCACGCCTGACTCGGCGATGACGCGCCTGCGCAAGGCCGTGGTCGCCGGTCTCGCCGGCGCCGAACACACCGCCGCCGGCGAGCTCGAGCGGCTGGTCACCGGTGACTTCGTCGCCGCCCGCCCGATGGGCGAGATCCGCGGCATCCTGCTGCCCCAGGGCTCGGTCCGCCATGAGGAACCGCAGCACCTGCGCAGCTTCTGGGAGGAGACCCGCGAAATCCAGGCGGTGCTCGTCCAGCAGGGCCTGGGCGGCGTCGTGCAGGAGGCGAACCGCCAGCTCGACGAGCGTCTGGGCAACCTGACGCTCAGCTCGCGCACCGGCTTCGAGTTCGGCGAGTGGCGCCTCGGTCACCTGCTGCGCCGGCTGCGCCAGGAGGATTACCCGACACGCCGGCGCCTGATCCGCGAACATCTCGCGAGTGTCGACATGCGCATGGAGGTCTCGGTCGACACCCTCAGCGAACTCGGCGGCCGCCTGGAAAGCAACGGCATGGCTCGCGAGGCCGTCGAGGTCTACCGCATGCTGCCCGGCCGTGCGCCCGCCAACCCCGAGTACGCCCTCTGGCTGCTGCGCGTCTGCGAGGCCGCGCGTGACACCGCCAGCGGCCTGGCCTTCACCGAGCAACTGCTCGCCGCCGAGCCGCCGATGAAACCGCCGCAGCCCGGCGACGAGGTGCTGCGCGAAAAGCACGCCCATTTCCTCGCCCAAAACTTCGACTTCACCACCCTGCAGCAACTCGGTTTCCGCACGGAAGTCACCCGCGTGCTGCAGGGCCGGGTACCCGACGAGGTGCCTTACCTGCGCGAACTGGCCCTGCTCCAGGAACGCGCCGGCGACGACGAGGCCGCACTCGCCGCCTGGGAACGCCTGCATCTGGCCCACACGGTCAACGCGGAAAAGAACGTGCCCAAGGACATTGAGGCCTGCCTGCGCCGCGCCCGCCTGCTGCAGCGCAAGGGCCGCGCGGCGGATGCCCTGGCCGCGCTTGCCGAAGTCGATCTCACCGGCAAACCGCACCCTCACTGGCGCGATGTACTCGCCTTGCGCGCCAGCCTGCTCGCCGAGGCCGGTGGCTGGGAGGAATTCCGCAGCCTCATGGCCCTGGCGGTCGATCAAAAAACCCTCTCCGCCATCCTCGAACTCGCCCGTCATTTGGAATCCCACGGCCGCGACGCCGAGGCACTCAATTACCTGATCCAGGCCGAGCGCAGCCTGCGCGACGACGCCGACCGCTTCCGCCTGCGTCTGGAGCAGCTCAAGCTGCACAGCACCGATCCCGACTGGACCCCGGAACTGGGCCGGCCCCAGGTCGCCGCCCTGTTCCGCGCCCGCAGCCGCGACCGCGAGGCGCTGCAGGCCCTGGCCGACTGGATGCGCGGCCGCGCCGGCGGCCCGCAGCAAAATGCCTGGATCAGCGTCCTGCGTTCGGAGACCCGCGCCGGCCTCGACCGACCGGCGGCGGCCCTCGCCCTGGCCGCTTTCGCCAAGGTCCTGCCCGACAGTGCCGGCAACGATCTCGCCGAAGGCTGGGCCGCCGCCCGCGAAGGCGATCACGCCTGCCTCGAACTCGGCGCCGAGGTGCTGCTGGAGCTCGGTCGCCCGGCCTGGGCCCGCCAGGCCTGCGAGACCCTGCTTGAACTGCCCTCCCTGCGTCTCGACGGTCGCAAGCGCCCGCTCATGGTGCGCATCGCCCATGCGCTTGGCGACAGTGCCGGCGTACTCGAACTGTTTGCCGAAGTCGTGCGCAAGAGCCAGCCCGGCGGCAGTCAGCCGGTCGAATGGGCACAGGCCTTTGCCGCCATCGGCGAGCGCGGTCTTGCCCGCGAGCTGTTTGAGGCCGCGCTCGATAAAAACGATGGCAGCCAGACCCTGCATGCCGGGCTCTGCACCGCCTGGGTTCGCTTCCTCATTGAGGAGGGCGGCTTCGAGGCGGCGGAGGACTTCCTCAGGCGTCACAACTGGGCCCTGCCCGGCGAGACCGCGGAACTGCTGGTGGCTCTGTATCGCGCCTGGGGCAAACTCGACAGCATCGCCGCCGAGCTGCCCAAGCACCACCTGCCGGGCGGGGTCGAAAAAGAAGTCTTGTTTCTCGCCGCCCGTGCCGGCAAGCTGGCTCCTACTGACCGCTGAACCGTGCCGACGCCCTCCCAGACCTTCCGCCTTCTACTGGCGCTGACGCCCCTTCTCGGCGCCTGTGGGTCGTCGCGTCCCGCGCGCGAGCCGACGCCGCTCATGTCGCAGACCATGCAGCAGCGTTTCTCGGCCGCCCGCAAGCGCATGAACGACCCCAATGACCGCAGCCGCTTTGATCCCGGCGTGCAATCGACCCTGGCGCGCCAGAGCGGCAACGGCAAGGCCATGTCCGGCAAGAACTACAAGGCCTCCTCCCA
>JAEYYS010000138.1 GCA_023428335.1 Verrucomicrobiota bacterium
ATCCAAAAAGGCGGTCTCGATCTGACGACCCTGCCGTTTGAGCTGGCGGATCGCGATGTCTTTGCCAAGTGGCAGCGGGTGTTTGAGCGCGTGCACGACGGCGAGATGCCGCCGGCGAAGAAGGAGCGCCCGGCCAAGCCGGAGCTGGAGGGATTTTTGGCCGGACTGAAAAAGCCGTTGATCGAGACCGATGCTGCCGACATTGCCGCCAACGGTCGCGTGCGCGGCCGTCGGCTAACGCGCACGGAGTACGAGCACACCCTGCACGACCTGCTTGGCATCGATCTGCCGCTCAAGCTGCTGCTGCCCGAGGACGGTGCCGCGCACGGCTTTGAAACGGTCGCCACCGCCCAGCAGCTCTCCCACCACCAGCTCGCCCGCTACCTGGATGCCGCCGATCTGGCGCTGAGCGACGCCTTCAAACGCGCCTTCGACGGCGACAAACCCTATCAAAAGCACCATACGCCCAAGGAGATGGGCGTGCACCGTGGCGGCAACAACCGCATGCCGGAACACCGCGGCGACCGCACCATTGCCTGGCCGATCACCCTGCAGTTTTTTGGTCGCCTGCCCGCCACCAGCGTGCCGGCCGACGGCTGGTACCGGGTCACCCTGCGCGAGGTTCAAGCCATCAATCCCGGTCCGGGCGGTGCCGTCTGGGGCACCCTGCGCTCCGGGGCCTGTTCCTCGGCGGCACCCATGCTGTACATGCTCGGTCTGGTCGAGGCCACCGCCACACCGCGCGATCTCACCTACGAAGCCTGGATCCAGCGCGGCCACATGCTGGAGATCCGGCCCAACGATGCCACCCTCAAGCGCGCCCCCACCGGTGCCAACGGCGGCAACGTGTCCTTCAAGGGTCGCGATCTCGAAAAGGAGGGCTACCAAGGCATTGCCTTCACCGGCATCGATGTCGAACGCATCCATCCGCATGGCGACCGCCAGCAGGTCAAACACCACCTCTACGGCAAGGGTGGTTTTGACGCCCTGAAAAACGGCGAACTCGACGGCCTGATCGACCGCTTTGCCGAACGCGCCTTTCGTCGCCCGATCACCGAGGCGCAGACCGCCCCCTATCGCGAGCTCGCCCGCCAGGCGCTGGCCGAGGGCGACTCGCCCGCCGATGCTCTGCGCGCGGCCTACCGCGCCATCCTCTGCTCGCCGCGCTTTCTCACCTTCCTGGAGGCGCCGGGTGCTCTGGATGACCACGCGCTCGCCTCGCGTTTGAGTTACGCGCTGTGGGCGTCGATGCCGGATGCGGAATTGCTCAAGCTGGCCGGCGCGGGTCGCCTGCGCGAACCGGCCGTGCTGGCGGGTCAGGTCGAGCGACTGCTCGTCGACGCCAAGGCGCGCCGCTTCATCGTCGGTTTCACCGATCAATGGCTGAAGCTGAACCAGATCGATTTCACCACACCCGATACCCGTCTGTACCGCGAGTTCGATCCAGTGGTGCAGGAGTCGATGCTTCAGGAGACGCGCACCTACTTCACCGAGCTGATCCAAAAGAATTTGGCGGTCACCCACCTAGTCGCATCCGAGTTTGCCTTCCTCAACGAGCGGCTCGTCCGCCACTACCGCGGCGAATGGGCGCTGCGGCCCGGCGACGGCCTGCAAAAGGTGGCGCTCAAGCCCGGCGACCGCCGCGGCGGCCTGGTCACCCAGGGCGCCATTCTCAAGGTCACCGCCGATGGCACCAGCACCTCGCCCGTCGTGCGCGGGGTCTTCGTCAATGAGCGCCTGCTCGGCACCCACATTCCGCCGCCACCGCCCGGTGTGCCCGCCATCGAACCCGACATCCGCGGCGCCACCAGCATCCGCGACCAACTCGACAAGCATCGCAACAACGAGAGCTGCGCCAGCTGCCACCTCACCATCGATCCGCCGGGTTTCGCCCTTGAAAACTACGATCCGGTCGGTGTCTGGCGGGTGAAATACGGCCAGGGCGGCAAGGGCGTGAAGATCGATGCCACCGGCCGCACCCCGGACGGCCAGGGCTTTGACGATGTCCTCGCCTGGCAGAAGATTTACACCGCCCGCGCCGATCTGCTGGCCCGCGGTTTTGTCCGTCACTTCCTCACCTATGCCACTGGCGCCCCGCCGCGCTTCAGCGAGGAAGCCGCCGTCGAGGCGATCGCCAGTGCCGCCGCCGACGACGGTCACGGCCTGCGCAGCCTGATCCGCGAGGCGGTTTTGAGCGACATTTTCCGCACCAAGTGACGTTACCTCCTTGTCCCCCATGAGCACCTTCACCTTTCAGAAGCATCTTTCCCGTCGCGCCCTGCTGCGCGGTGCCGGCGTCACGCTCGGCCTGCCCCTGCTTGAGGCCATGACCCCGGCCCTGGCGGCTGTGGCCGAGGCGAAGGCGGCCCGCCGCTTCGTCGGCGTCAGTATGGCGCTGGGCCTGCACAATCCCAATCTGGTGCCGGAGGGCAGCGGCCGCGACTACAAGCCCTCGCGCTACCTGAAGTCGATCCAGGATCTGCGCGAGGATTTCACCGTCGTTTCCGGTTCCTCGCACCCCGGTGTCACCGGCGGGCACACGGCCGAGGGCAGCATCTTCTCGGCCTGCCCGAACGCGCGCGGTGCGACCACGCGCAACACGATCTCGCTCGACCAACTCATGGCCAAGCACTTGGGGCATGAGACGCGTTTCCCCTCGCTCGTTCTCAACACGAACAGCCAGACCAGCCCGAGCTACACGGAGAATGGCTCGATGATTCCGGCCGAGAACAACGCCATGCGCCTGTTCACCCGCCTCTTTGTCAACGACACGCCCGCCGAACAGGCGCGCCAGGCGCAGCTCATCCGCCAGGGCCGCAGCGTCATGGATGTGGTCGGTGCCGAGGCGAAGGCCCTCATGCGCGAGGTCGGCGCGGGCGACCGCGACAAGCTGGATGCCTGGTTCACCAGCGTGCGCGATTTGGAACAGCGGCTCGCCGCCAACGAGGCCTGGACGCACCGGCCGAAGCCGAAGGTTTCGCTGGCACCGCCGGCGCGCATCCCGCGCGACAACGAGGTCGAGGTGGATCGCATCTTCCTTGACATTGTGCACATGGCCCTGGCCACCGACAGCACCCGCTTCATCACCCTGCACATCACCGGCAACAACGTGCAGGGCATCGAGGGGGTCGACGAGAGTTACCACAGCCTCAGCCACCACGGCATGGACGACGAAAAACTCGCCCAGCTCGCCATTGTCGAGCAGGGTGTCGTCAATGCCTGGGGCGATTTCCTGCGCAAGCTCAAGACGGACAAGATGCTCAATGACACGATGGTGCTGCTCACCTCGAACCTCGGCAACGCCTCCAGCCACGACAACAAGAACATGCCGGTGCTGTTCGCCGGTGGCGGTTTCAGGCACGGCCAGCACCTCGCCTTCGACCCGAAGAACAACTACCCGCTGCCCAACCTGTACCTGGGCGCCCTGCAGCGCCTTGGGTTGGAGCAGGAGCGTTTTGCCACCAGCACCGGCACGATGACCGGTCTGGACGCGTGAGTTTGGCGTGTGGGCGGCGTTTCATCTGGCATGAAGCGCCGCCTGCTCCTGTTCTGCGCCGTCCTTGGCTTGGTGGATGTCCACAGTGCCGAGCGACCCAATGTCGTCGTCATCCTCGCCGATGACATGGGGTTCTCCGATCTCGGCTGCTATGGCGGCGAGATCCAGACGCCCCACCTTGATCGTCTCGCTGCCGAGGGCCTGCGCTTTTCGCAGTTCTACAACTGCGCCCTCTGCGGTCCCTCGCGTGCGGCGCTGCTGACCGGCCTGCATCCGCATCAGGCCGGGGTCACCCAGTGGACCGGCGTGCTGAAGCCTCAGGCCACGACGATCTTCGAGCAGCTCAAGGCTGGCGGCTACGCAACCTGTGCGGTGGGGCGGCTTGACATGCTCACCAGCGCCGACTGGCGCGAGCCCGTCAACCTTGCCCGCCATGTCGACCGTTTCTTCGGCACCACCGGTCACAAGGGGCCGGGCAACTACTTTAGCAACACCCGCAACACCGACTTCTGGCGCGATGGCCGGCCCTATGTCATGCCGGCGGGCAGTTACAAAACCGATCTCATCACCGACTTTGCCGTCGACTTCGTGCGCACGCGCGACCCGGCGCGGCCCTTTCTGCTGTACCTGGCGCATTACGCCCCGCACTGGCCGCTGCATGCCAAGCCGGAGGACATCGCCAAGTACCGCGACCTCTATCGCCAGCGCGGCTGGGACGCCATCCGCGAGCAGCGACTGCGCGGGCTTGTCGAACGCGGCCTGCTGCCGGCGCACACGCGGCTCGCCCCACGCGATGCTCGCGCCGCGCCCTGGGAGGAGGCGAAGTTTCACGACTGGGAGGCGGAGCGCATGGCGGTGTACGCGGCGCAGATCGACAGCCTGGATCAGAGTGTCGGTCGTCTCATGGCGGCCTTGCGCGAGAGTGGGGCGGAGCGCGACACGCTCGTCTTTTTCCTGAGCGACAACGGCGCCTCCGACAAGGCCGTGGGGCCGCTTGACAAACCGGGGCTGACCTGGCGTGCCGATGGCGTGCGCACGCGGGTCGGCAACAAGCCCGACATCCAGCCCGGGCCGGGCGACACCTTTGTCACCGCCGGACCGGCCTGGTCGAGCACCGCCAACACGCCGTTTCGCGACCACAAGCAGTCGGCCTATGAAGGCGGCATCGCTTCGCCCCTCATCGTCTGGGGAGCGGGTCGCGTGACCAACCCGGGTTCGGTCAGTACGGAACTCAGTCACATCACGGACCTGTCGGCGACGATTCTCGAGGTCGCGGGCCAGTCCTGGCCGGCCGAGTTCGAAGGTCGGCGTCTGCTGCCCATCGCCGGTCGTTCCCTGCTGCCGGTGTTGCGCGGTGGCACACGCGCGGGCCATGAGACGCTCTGCTGGGCGGTATCCGGCAGCAAGGCCGTGCGCCAGGGCGACTGGAAACTGGTCGCCAAGGCCGGCGGTCCCTGGGAACTCTACGACCTCAGTCGCGACCGTGCCGAGCAGGTGAACCTCGCGTCGACGCAGCCGCAACGGGTCGCGGCACTGATCGAGGTCTTCAAAGCCTGGCAGGCCGAGCCCTGAGTGCCGGCGCAGGAAGCGCCGTGTCCGTCGCGTTTTTTACGGATGCGCTCCCTGCTTTTTTGCCTGCTGCCCCTGCCGCTTGTCGCCGCCGACTGGCCCGCCTACCGCGGTGATGCCGCCCGCAGCGGGTACACGGCCGAGGTCATTCCCAATCAACTGCGCGAGCGCTGGCAGTTCCGCCTGCCTGCGGCGCCCAAGCCGGCCTGGCCGACCTCCGATCGCATGGAGTTCGATCTTGCCTTCCAGCCGATCCTGGTTGGCGATCTCGTCATCTTCGGCAGTTCCGCCGATGACCAGGTCTATGCACTCGACGCGGCCAGCGGGCGGATTCGCTGGCGCTTCTTCACCGGCGGTCCCGTGCGCTTTGCCCCGGTTGCCTGGCAGGACCGGATCTTTGTCGCCAGCGACGATGGTTTCCTCTACGCCCTGGCCCTCGCCGATGGCCGGGTGCTGTGGCGGCATCGGGCCGGTCCGGACGGCCGGCAAGTGCTCGGCAACGAGCGGCTGATCTCGCACTGGCCGGCACGCGGCGGACCGGTGGTTCTGGAAGACAAGGTCTATTACAGCGGCGGCATCTGGCCGAGCGACGGCGTCTTTCTGCACGCGCTCGACGCCGCGACCGGCAAGCCGGTGTGGAGCAACGGCGAGACTGGCGGTTTGTTCATGGCGCAACCGCACGGCGGTGCAGAGGCGGCGAGCGGGGTGGCGCCGCAGGGTTATCTTTTGGCCACGGCCGAGGCCCTGGTGGTGCCGACCGGTCGCGCGGTGCCTGCGGTGTTTGAGCGCGGCGACGGTACATTGCGCTACTATCACCTGCAGAAAAACCAGCAGCGCGGCGGCACCCGCACCCTGTTGAGCGACAACCACTTTCTCAACGCCGGCTGCCTGTTTGACCTGCCGGGCGGCGATCTCGCGCATCAGCTCGGGCTCGGTGTCGCGGTGGCGATTCCCGGTGGCATCGTGCGTGCGGAAGGTCGTTCGCTGGCGACCTATCGCTGGCGCGAGGTCGAGAAGATCGATCGCAAGGGTGTGGCGGCCAAGGTGCGCACGCTGGTGCAGGACAAACTGACGCCGCTCGATGGCGAGGTGCTGGAATTCATCATCACCGGGCCGGAAGCGGTGGTTGGTTTCGACGGTCGCATCGGTGCCATCGACTACAATGGCCAGCGCACCCAGTGGTGGCAGCAGTCGATCGAGGGCAGGGTGCTTGGCCTGGCGGCCGGTAACGGCCGACTGGTGGCGACGACGGACCGCGGCATCGTGTACCTGTTTGACGGTGACCCGGCACCGCTGCCCGCCGCGCCGGCTCTGACTCAGGTCGAGCCGCCGGCAGCGGCGGCGTTGGCGGAGGCGCAGGCCGTCCTGGAGGCCACCGATGTGCGCGCCGGTTATGCCGTGCTGCTCGGGGCCGGACAGGCCGACTTCGCCCTGGCCCTGGTCCAGCAGTCGGAATTGCACCTCATTGTCCAGGAATCGGACGAAGCCCTGGCGCAGGCGTTGCGTCTGCGGGCGGCGGACGCCGGCGTGTATGGCACGCGCCTGGCGGTGCGCACCGGTGCGCTCGAGGCGACCGATTTTCCCAAGCACTTCGCCAACCTGGTGGTGTCGCCGCAGCAGGTCACGCCGGCGATTCAAGCGGAGATGGAGCGGTTGTGCCGGCCCTACGGCGGTGTCATCTGCCAGCGCGCGGATCGCCGCATCACCCGGGCCGGGGCACCGGCCGGCGCGGGCGAGTGGACCCACCAGAACGGCAGCCCGGCCAACACGCTCTGCTCCGACGATGAACGGGTGAAGGGCAAGCTGTCGATGTTCTGGTTTCGCGATGTCGACTTCGAGGTGGCCAACCGCCACGGCCAGGGGCCGGCGCCCCTGGTCGCCCAGGGCTTCATGGTCACCAGCGGCGTGCACGGCCTGTGCTGTGTCGACGCCTACAACGGTCGCAAACTCTGGGAGTTCGACGTGAAAAACCTGCTCATCGACTTCGATGGCATCCATCACGATGTCGGCATCGGCGACACCGGTGGCCCGTTCTGTCTCGGCGGTGATTCGGTGTACGTGAAGAGCGGCAACCGCTGCCTGCGCATTGAGTTGGCCAGCGGTCGCCTGCTCGGCGAGTTCACCACGCCGGTGCCGGCGGACGCCCCCCACCGCAACTGGGGTTACCTCGCCTATGAAAACGGCCTGTTGTTTGGCTCGGTCGAAAACGCGGCGCACAACGTCAGCCCGCGCTACCAGCTCAGTCAGTTGCGCACGGAGTCGGTACGCTTCTTCGCCCTCGATCCGACCACCGGTGCGGTGAAATGGAGTTATGAGCCGAAGGGCTCCATCCGCCACAACGCCATCGCCATTGCGGGCGACAAGGTTTACCTGATCGACCGACCCCTGGTCGAGGCGGACCGGGTGGTCAATCCGCGCCGCGATGGCAAGTCGGCGCCGAAGCTGGCGCACGACCAGGTGCCGGCCGGCACGCTGCTGGCCTTCGACGCCGCCAGCGGTCGCGAACTCTGGCGCAACACGGATGGCATCTGGGGCACCCAGCTTGCGGTCAGCGCCAAGCACGGCGTGCTGCTGATGAACTACAAGGCGGTGCGCCACAACTTCTTCGAGCTGCCCTCCGAGGTGGGCGGCCGGCTCGCCGGCTTTGAGGCCGCCACCGGCCGGCGCTTGTGGGATCAGGACGCCAAGTATCAGACGCGACCCCTCATCAACGATGCCGCCATCTATGCCCAGGGCGGTGCCTGGGATCTGAAGACCGGTTCACCGCTCGACTGGGAGATGCAGCGCTCCTACGGCTGCGGCCAGATCTCGGCGAGCCGCCACCTGCTGCTGTTCCGCTCGGCGACGCTCGGTTACATCGATCTCACGCGCACCGAGGGCACGGAGAACTATGGTGGCATTCGGCCGAGCTGCTGGATCAACGCCATCCCCGCCGCCGGGCTGGTGCTGGTGCCCGATGGCTCTTCGAAATGCCACTGCAGCTACCAGATGAAGGCCTGGTTTGCCCTGCAGGGCGAGTGAATCGGCTCAATCGGAGTCGCGCACCACTTCCAGTCCGCCGAGCAGGGTGTCGCCCTCGTGCGCCGTCAGTTCGAGCTGCAGCGTGCCGTCGCTGACGCGCCCCTCTTTGGCCGTGAGGGTCTGCGCCTGGCGTTCCGTCGGCTGGACGTTCGTGAAGACGGTTTTGCCCTGCAGGGCGACCTCGAAGCGGCGACGGGTGGCATCGGGCGAAGCGACAAGGAGACGTACGGTGTAGCGACCGTTCTTCAGGCCGCTGAGTTGGGCGCGGCGCAGGCCCTTGACACCGCTGGCGGCCACCCAGGGCCAGCCCTCGCCCGGCTGCATCCACAGCGAGTGCTGGTAAAAGGTCTCGGGCTGGGCCGGCTCGGTGGTGAGATCGATTTCCGGCGAGGGACCGCCGACGCTGGGGAAGTCGAGCCAGAGGGTGCCATCGCGCGTCTTGCGGTCGCCGGGCGCGCCGAAGTTCAGACCGAGACGCTGGATCTTGCCGTGCAGGCTGGCCTTCGGCACCTCGCCCCAGACCGCCCACTGCTCGAAGTCCTCGGGCAGGCTGTGCAGGGCCAGGCCCATGGGCAGTGGATACGAGCAGGTGCAGCCTTCATAAAAATAGGGCACGTTGAGGATGCCGCCGGCCGGCACCACGCTGTTGGTGCAGCCGCTGCGCGGGCCGCTGATGTGGATGGTGCCGCTCTCGACCTTCTTGTCGTAAAACGCCGCGGTGCCACTGCGGAAAGTGTAGATGCCGCCGTAATCAAAGCCGCCGTCGCAGCCATAGCTTTTCGGAAACACGCGCGGTTCCTCCTCCAGCGTCAGCGGGTTGATGCGCAGGCCGGCTTTGGGTTGGCCGGGCGACCAGTCATTCGTCTGCGTCGGCGGTCGGTACTGCGCCGGCTGGATGGTTTCCTGATCGACAGTGCCAAACTTGGCGCGCAGCTCGGGCTGTTCGTACGCGTCGAGCACGCGGCCCGTGTAGATGTCGCTGAACACCGGTGCCTGCAGGCGGTAGTCGACCTTGCCCTTTCGGTGCGAGGCGTCGAGCCAGTCCTTGTCGGCGGTGATCATGACGCCGTCGACCACCTTCGGCTGCGGCGAACGCTTGAAGTTGCTGAGCGCGTCATCAAACCAGAGTACGCCGAGCGGGGCCTGCACGAGCGCGTCCTCGCTGGTCTTCCAGTCGGCGAGGTAGTTCGTGCTGCCGTTGAGGGCACCGCGGGTGTGCAGGACCTTGGCCTCAGGACCCACCACCCGGCCGCCCATGGGGCGCAGGCAGTGCAGGAAGGTTTCGTGATCACCTTCGAGGGCGAAGATGACGCTGGCGAAGAAGGGCGGCAGGGCGTTCGGTCGGGCGGCGGCCTTGGGGTCGAGCACGCAGGCGCGCTCCCCGTAGAGGCCCGCATCGGTCAGGCGCTTGCGCAGGTTGGTGTCGCCACTGAGGATGACGAGTTGCAACTGGCTGTGCTGCAGTAGGGCTTCGATCAGGCCGGGTGCGCCGGTGCCGATCACCAGGGCGTAACCGCGTTCGCTGCCGGCCGCTTTGAGCCATGGAGTGGCGAGGGCCTGCTTGGCCTGCACAACGCGGTTCTGCCGTCGCCACGGTTTGGCTTCGCTCTTACCGGTGCCGTAGGCGCTGAGCACGCCGTCCAGGTCGATCACAAACACCTTGGCGTCGGCGAGGATGACACTGTGGGCATTGGCGAAGCGATCAAAGGCGACTTCCGCTCCGGCGGCATGCAGGCGGCGCTGGATACCCGGCAGGCCTTCGGCGCGCGGTTTGTCCTCGTGGCGTTTGGCACTGATCGCCTCGTCGAAGAGCAGGCCGCGGCGCTTGAGCTTGAGAGCCTCCTGCTCGGCCGGGGTCGAGGCGAACCAACCGCCGGTGAAACGGCCGGCTGAGGGTAGTTCAAACTGCTTGATGACGCCGGTCTTCAAATCCAGCCGTGCGGGGTAGGCGGTGCTGCAGGGAACCACGAGGTCTTCTCCGTCGATCAACAGATAGCCCTGAGGCGCCAGTCCGCCCATGGCTTCGGTCTGGTGCGGATGCACGCCGTAGAGATGCGAGCCGCGGTCGTTGCGCCAGAGTTCCGCGCCGGTGGCGGCATCCCAGCAAAACACGAAGGTGCCTTCGATCGGCCAGACGCCGGCGGCAAAGTACACGCGGCCGTCCTTCGCCACTGGTCCGCCGCGGATCGGCCAGACCGAGATCAGGCGCTGATTGCCGAGCAGGCGTCGCTCGGAGGGCACGGCGCGTTTCGACCAGACTTCCGCGCCGTCACTCAGTCGCACGCAGCGGACGATGCCATCATCGGCGCCGAAAAGGGCGGTGTCGCCAACGATGACCGGCGCCAAGCGCACCGGTCCGTCGGCCAAGGCGCGCCAGCGTTCCGCGCCGGTGTCGGTGTCATAGGCGATGACACAGTCCTCGCGTGAACTGCCGACCAGCAGGGTCTTGCCAGCCACCACCGGTTCGTAACCGCGGTCGAACTGCAGGCGCGGCTCGCGGTAGGCGGGGCGCAGGGGCGGCAGCTCGCGGCTCCACAGCAGGTCGAGTTTTTCCGGCAGCGACTGCGAAGTCGCCGCCGTGCGGCCGGCATCGTGGCGCCACATGGGCCAGTCGGCCGCCTGCAGGCTTGCGGCGGCGAGAAATCCGATGAAATAACGTGTCATGAACGGCTTAACCTACGGCATGAGATGGCGGATGCTTTGCGCGGTCGGTGGTTTCGCGGCACTCTTCGGGGCGGCTACTCTGCAGGCCTGCCAGGTGCCGGTCTTCCGGTACGCCTTGGAAAACTGGTCGCCCGCCTCCTGGCGCCTGCGCCTGCCGGCGACCGAACTGGCCGGGCTGGAGACCGGTGGCGCCAATCTGGAGATCAAGCGCGCGGCCGGCCTCGCGGCGATGGAACTGCGGCTGCCCGAGGGGGAAGGGGAGGAGGCCCCCGTCTGGACCGGCC
>JAEYYS010000242.1 GCA_023428335.1 Verrucomicrobiota bacterium
GGCTATTACACACTGACGTTCCCCCCCGTCGACCAAAGTCCGGCTAGGGCGCCGTCGGAGTACCCTCAGGGTAATGGCCACGCTGGCCTCAGCTTGACCCGTCATGGCAAAGTCAACCTCGCCGGGATGCTGAGCGATGGGACGAAGGTGACAACAGCCACCTACCTGACTGCGGGTGATTCGGCGGCGATCTTTGTGCCGATGACCACACCCGGCCACCGCAAGAAGACGGCCGGCCTGATTGGCACCCTGACCTTCGACGAAACAATGACGGACAGCGATGTGAGCAGCACGGACCTGCAGTGGTTCCGTCCAGTGGCACTGACTTCATCCACCTGGGTCCAGCCCTACCGCGCAGGCTGGCCCGATGGTATCCGTCTGGGAATGGTCGGCTCGCTCTACGCCCCCGGCAAGTCCGCCCAAACCAGCTTGAGCCTGGGCGGGACCGGGGAAGACGGCAATGCGGCCCTCTTCTTTACTGATGGCAAGTTGCCCCAAGATGCCATCCTACGCTTCGATCTGTCCTCCAACAAAGTGCTGAAAATCGATCCCGCTGACAGAAGCTGGAGCATGTCCCTCATCCCGGCAAAGGGCCTATTTCGGGGCACCTTCACACCCGGCGTCACCGCCGCCGGCAGAAAGCCCCTCGTTTTTACAGGCATGATTCTGCAAAAGGGCGCAAAGGCGTGCGGCCACGGCTTTTTTCTGAGCAACGTGACGGGTGACACAGAGCCAACCAGTGGTGGCGTTGAATTGCGAGCCCCTGATCAAGAGTAACATCCTTCCATCCCTGACGGTTACGGCCTCGGCCACCTGCTGCACTTCGGTCGCGAACTCAACGCCATGGAACAGGTCATCGTCGTCATCGGCCTGCTGGCCGACAAAATCCTGTTATCCCCCAGGGAGCGCTTCCTGCACCGCCGCTGGGGCTTGAATGGCTGAGGCTCCTCACCCCCGCGCCTGCCAGCCGTGGTCGAGGGCATGGACCTCGCCGAGACCGCCCTGCCAGGCCAGGTGCTGGCGGATGGCGCCGGCGACGTAAGTCTTGGCTCGCGCCACCGCCTCATGCAACGGCAGGCCGAGCCCGAGGCCGGTGGCGATCGAGGCCGACAAACTGCAGCCGGTGCCATGGGTGTGCACGCCGGGCGTGCGCTCGCCCTCCAGCCAGTGCAGTGCGCCCTCGGCCCAGAGCACGTCGGCGGCACTGCCATCCTCGAGGTGACCGCCCTTGACCAGCACGGCGGTGCCGAAGTCGTTCGCCAGCGCCTCGGCACAGGCGGCCATGTCGGCCCGCGTCTGCACGGGTCGCCCCCAGAGCACAGCGGCCTCGTCCATGTTCGGCGTCACCAGGGTCGCCAGCGGCAGCAGTAAATCGCGCACGGCGCGCACGGCGCCTTCCTCCAAAAGGCGGCCACCGCCAGTGGCGACCATGACCGGATCGACCACCAGCGGCAACCCCGGGCGGGCATGGGCCTGCCAGGCGGCGACCACCGCCCGCACCTGGGCCTCGCCGCCGAGCATGCCGGTCTTTGCCGCCGCGATGGGAAAGCCCTCAAACAGCACGCGGATCTGGTCGGCAATGAAGTCCGGCTCCAGCAACTGCACGCGCGACACCCGGCCGGGCGTCTCCGAGACGACACTGGTCAGGGCGTTGAGCGCGTAACCGCCGAGGGAGGTGATGGCCTTGAGATCGGCCTGCACGCCGGCACCGCAGGAGGCATCGGAACCGGCCATCGTCAGGATGGGGGGAAGGGTCATGGCGAGTGCCCACTTTCCATGCTTTCCTGACAAAATCCAGAGCTGTGCCCGGGGATGACGCAAAGCCGTGACTGCCACGCCGTAGAAATCTGCATGCACTCCCTCTCCCGCCGCGCCGTCCTGCAAAAACTCCCCCTGGCCGCCCTCGCCGGTGGCTGGCACATCCACGTCCGCGCCCAGTCGCCGCGCGAGATCTGGCGCACGGGCAATGCCGCCATCGACGGCCCGCGCGAAACCGCCCTGAAACTGCTGCAGCCGACCCAGGCGCAGATCGAGCGCGCCTGGGAACTGCACTTCGGCTCGCTCGTCTTTGAGTCCTACGGCTTTGCGCCGCGCTGCGCGGTCGATGGCGAGGCCTTCAACGAAGCCGTGCGCGCCGGTGCCGCCGCCGATGAACTCGCCGACCTGCGCGAGTCGATGTCGATGAACGGCCACACCCGCAGCGAGCGCGAGAAAACCGAATTCTTCGAAGCCTTCCGCGCCGCCGGCGTCACCTGCATCTTCCAAAACGCCGGCGAGGAGGGCAGCGACCCGCTGCGCCTGCTCAAGCGCCTGGCCCATTTCACCCGTGCCACCGACCTGCAGCCCGAACTCGTCAAGGTCGTGCGCCCCAGCCAGTTGCAGGAGCTGAAGGAGAGCGGCCGCGTCGGCCTCTGCTTCACCGGCAACGGCGTGCCGCTGCGCCAGCAGTGGAAGAGCGTGCGCGACGAGCTGCGCCTCATCCCGATCTTCCACGAACTGGGCATCCGCATGATGCACCTCACCTACAACCGCCGCAATCCGATCGGCGACGGCGCCGGTGAACCCCGCGACGGCGGCCTCAGCGACTTCGGCATGGCCGTGGTCGCCGAAATGAACCGCACCGGCGTCATCGTCGACGTCGCCCACAGCGGCTGGAAGACCAGCCTCGACGCCGCCAAGGCCTCGGCCAAGCCAATGGTCGCCAGCCACAGCGCCTGCGCCGATCTTTACAAGCACTTCCGCTCGAAACCCGACGAGGTCATCCGCGCCGTCTGCGACACCGGCGGTTACATCGGCATCTGCTGCATCCCGCGCTTCCTCGGCGGCAAGGGCGACATCACCGCCATGATGGACCATCTCGATCACGTGCTGAAAAAGTTCGGCGCCGAGCACGCCGCCATCGGGGTCGACACCGCCTACACCTCGCGCTTCGACAAGGAGGAGCGCGCCAAGGTGCTGCGCCGGCCCGACGGCAGTTCGGCCCTGGGCGGTTCCGGCGACCGCTGGGAGCACCTGTGGCCACAGGACGACTTCCGCACCACGCCCGAAGCCGAGCGCAGCGTCGCCTGGTCGAACTGGCCGCTGTTCACCCTTGGCATGGTCATGCGCGGCCACAGCGACGACACCATCCGCCAGGTGCTAGGCGGCAATGTCCTGCGCGTGCTGGCGGCCAACGAGATCTGATGGACCCCACAAAAAGGCCCGGCA
>JAEYYS010000258.1 GCA_023428335.1 Verrucomicrobiota bacterium
GTGTCGGCAGGACAAGGGCGCGTGTCGGGTGGACAAGGGCGTGTGTCGGCAGGGTTTTTTGTCGGGTGGCGGCTGAGGCCGACCCAGGAATGCCATTGCCAGAAAGGCTGAGGTATCGCTATAAACCCTTTTTATGGAAAAATGGTTTTATACCACCAACGGCGAGCAGACCGGTCCGGTGACTGCCGAAACCCTGCGCGATTTGGAAACCCAGGGTGTGCTGAACAGCGCCTCGCTGGTCTGGTGTCAGGATCTGCCGGCGTGGACGCCGCTGGGGTTGGTGCCGGCGACCCTGCTGCCTGGTGGGGTGGAGGCGGCAGCCGTCGCCCCGGCCGTGAGCGGCGGGCCGGAGCAGGCCTACGACTTCGAGTTCCGCGGTCGCGCGCTTGAGTTTTTCCGCATCTGGATTGTCAACGTCGTGCTGACGGTGCTGACGCTCGGCATCTACGCCGCTTGGGCCAAGGTGCGCACGCGGCGCTACTTCCATGGCAACACCCTGCTCGACGGCAAACCCTTCGATTTCACCGCGAACCCGATCGCCATTCTCAAGGGCAACCTCATCTTCGGCGGACTGTTCATCCTGTACACGATTGCCGGCGCGGTCTTCCCGCCGCTGGCGATCGCGGTGATGCTGCTCATCGCGGCGCTGGCCCCCTGGCTCATCCACAAGGCGATGCGCTTTCGCGCCCATCACACGGTGCATCGCAATGTCCGCTTTGGTTTTCGCGGCACGACGGGCGAAGCCTACGCGGTCTTTTTTGGCTGGCCGATCCTGGTCGCTTTGACACTCGGCATTCTCGGGCCCTACGTGCAGTTCCGGCAACGGAAGTACTTCCTCGGCAACCTTGGCTGGGGGAAGGCGGAGGCGGCGATGCGCGGTGGCGCCGGCTTCTTTTACGAGACCTTCCTGAAGATCGTTGGCATGCTCGTGCTGGTGGCATTGCTGGCCAGTCTGGCCGTGCCGACGCTGAACCTGATGAACCGCCAAGATGAGGCGCCAGCGGCTCAGGTGGAGTCGAACGCACCCGCCGATCCAGATGCAACGGACCCGACTGTCGAGCGGAAAAAGCTGCCCCCCGGCATGGAGGCGGTGGTCATCGTTGCCGGTCTCGGCGGCTATCTTTTCATGTTCTTCGTCTTCGTCTACTACCAGGTGCGCACGCAGAACTACTGCCTGAACACGACCCACTGGGGCGAGGTCGGCCGGCTCGAATCCCGGGTGCGGGTGCGCGACTTGATGTGGCTCTACTTTAGCAACGGCCTCGCCGTGCTGCTGTCGCTCGGTCTGCTCATTCCCTGGGTGAAGATCCGCATGGCGCGTTACCGCGCGCAGCGCACGCGTTTTCTCTGCGCCGGCAGCCTGGATGCCGTGACGGCCGGTGTTGTTGCCGAGGAATCGGCGATGGGCGATGCCGGGGCGGATGTGTTCGATTTTGACATCGGCTTCTGAGCCGCGCCGCCCATGCTTCTCGACGGCACCTACTACCCGCCCGGTTCGTCCTGCGCTGTCGCGGTCGTGCTGCGCTTCGGCGACACTGAACTGGAGGTGAGTGGCGAGGGCGTGCAACGCATCGAGCGACTGGCCGACTGTCCGCTGTCGGAGCCGCTCGGGCGCATGGCCCGGCATTTCATGCTGCCCGACGGCGCCCGCATCGAGATCACCGAGGTGGCAGCCTTGGCCAGTTGGGAAAAGCAGCAGCGGCGCAGCTCCGGCCTGCACTGGGTGCACGCGTTGGAGTCGCGCTGGCGCTGGGTGGCGGCCGCCGTGCTGTTTCTGCTGGCCACGATGGCGGTGCTTTATTTGTGGGCCCTGCCGGTGGCGGCCAAGCAGATCGCCCTGCGCCTGCCGCCGGAGGTGGCGCGCCTGGCCACCGAGCAGGCGATGCAGGCCTTTGAGACGCTGTTCGATTTTGAGGCGAGTGAGCTGCCCGAGGCGCGGCGCGAGGCGATTGCCGCGCAGTTTGCGCGCATGGCCGCCGCCATGGATCCTGACAGCGGGCGCGACTACCGGCTACAGTTTTTTCACGCGCCCTTTCCCAATGCCTTCGCCCTGCCCGATGGCCTAGTCTGCGTCACGGATGCCCTCATTGAGGAAGCGGAACACGATCACGAAATCTTCGGGGTGCTCGCCCATGAAATCGTTCATGTGCGCGAGCAGCACGGCCTGCGCAACGTGCTGCAGAACTCGGCGGTCTTCCTGATCTGGACGCTGATGACCGGCGATGTCTCCACGGTTGCCGGCATGGGCTCGGCGCTGCCGGCCATGCTGGCGCAGAGCGGTTATTCGCGCGCCTTCGAGCGCGAGGCGGACCTCGGCGCGGCCGATTACCTGATCGCGCAGGGCTGGGGCGTGCAGCCACTGGGCAACCTGCTGCGGCGCATCGATCCCGAGGGTTTTGATTTGGGCAAAACCGGCGAGGCCTTCTCCAGCCACCCGCTCACTGCCGAGCGCATCAAGGCCTTGGAAGCCCGTGCGGCGGCGGCGGGGAAGTGAAGGGCCCGTGTTGCCGGCTCACATGCGACAGATGAGCAGCTCGCGCTCGTAGATCAGCTCCTTGGGCAGGTGCGTCTTGAGGTCGATGAACAGTTCCTCATGCGAGAGCACTTCCTGGCGCCAGGCTTCGCGGTCAAAGCGTTGCAGCTCCTCGAAGGACGCCTTGCTGAAGTTGAGTCCGGTCCAGTCCATGTCCTCGTAGTGCGGCATCCAGCCGGCCGGAGTCTCCTTGGCGAGGGCGCGGCCGCTGCAGCGCTCGACGATCCACTGCAGGACGCGCATGTTGTCGCCAAAGCCCGGCCACAGGAAGTTGCCGTCGGCATCCTTGCGGAACCAGTTCACGTGGAAGATGCGCGGCGTCTCGGTGAGGCGGCGCTGCATCGACAGCCAGTGGCGGAAGTAGTCGCCCATGTGATAGCCGCAGAAGGGCAGCATGGCCATCGGGTCGCGGCGCACCTTGCCAATGGTGCCAGCGGCGGCGGCGGTCATTTCGCTGCCCATGGTGGCGCCCATGTACACGCCGGAGCTCCAGTTGAAGGCCTGGTAGACGAGCGGCATCGTCGAGGCGCGGCGGCCGCCAAAGATGATCGCGGAAATCGGCACGCCCTCGGGCTTTTCCCAGTCGGGATCGATCGTCGGGCACTGCCCCGCCGGAGCGGTGAAGCGCGAGTTCGCGTGCGCGGCCTTGACGCCCTTTTCACGGGCGATCTCCGGCGTCCACTGGTTGCCCTGCCAGTCGATGCACTTGGCCGGCGGCTTCTCGGTCATGCCCTCCCACCAGACACCGCCGTCAGGGGTGAGGGCGACGTTGGTGAAGATGGTGTTGCGCGCCAGCGCCTTCATGGCGCTCGGGTTGGTGTGCTCGCTGGTGCCGGGAGCGACACCGAAGTAGCCGGCCTCGGGGTTGATGGCGTACAGGCGGCCGTCGGGGCCGGGCTTGAGCCAGGCGATGTCGTCGCCGACGGTCGACACCTTCCAGCCCTGCTTCAGGTGGTGCTCCGGCGGGATGAGCATGGCGAAGTTGGTCTTGCCGCAGGCGGAGGGGAAGGCGGCGGCGACGTAGGTTTTTTCGCCCTTCGGGTTCTCGACGCCGAGGATGAGCATGTGCTCGGCCAGCCAGCCCTCGTCGCGCGCCATGGCGGAGGCGATGCGCAGGGCGAAGCATTTTTTGCCGAGCAGGGCGTTGCCGCCATAGCCCGAGCCGTAGCTCCAGATCTCGCGGCTCTCCGGGAAGTGCACGATGTACTTCTCCTTGTTGCAGGGCCAGGGCACGTCCTTCTGGCCCTTCTTCAGCGGCGCGCCGACCGTGTGCATGCAGGGCACGACGCGCTTCTTGGTGGTGTCGATCAGGTGGAAGATCTTTTTGCCGATGCGCGCCATGATGCGCATGCTGACGACCACGTAGGGCGAGTCGGTGAGCTGCACGCCGATCTGCGCCATCGGCGAGTCGGGCGGGCCCATGCTGAAAGCGAGCACGTACATCGTGCGGCCGCGCATGCAGCCGTTGAACAGGCCGCGCAGCTTCTCCTTCATCTCGAAGGGGTTCATCCAGTTGTTGGTCGGTCCGGCACCGTCCTGGGCCTGCGAGCAGATGAAGGTGCGCTCCTCGACGCGGGCGACGTCGCTGACGTCGGAACGGGCGAGGAAGCAGCCCGGCCACTTCTTGGCGTTGAGGCGGGTGAAGGTTCCGGCCTCGACCAATTGATCGCACAGGCGGTCGTACTCGGCCTTGCTGCCGTCGACCCAGTGGATGCGGTCGGGTTTGCAGAGAGCGGCCATTTTCTTCACCCAGCGCAGCAGGTGGATGTTTTTGCTCAGCGGTTTCGAGGCGGACTTCGTGGGCATCTTTTTGTGGGAGGGGTGGTTGAGGTCAGCTACGCGGTTTTCGTGCCAGTTGTCGAGCACGCTATCCCCACCAATCTTGGCGGTTTGGCGCACATCTTGTCCAGCCACAAAGCGGCCATCGGCAAATCCCGCGTGGGGTGCGAGGATTGACTTGACCGCAGGTGCGGCGCGGTTACTTGCGAGAAACCGGAAAAACAGCGGCCCGACCGGCCGTTGGTTCGGCTTCCCTCCATGTCCACCACCACCAGCCCCTCGGCGTCCAACACCAAGACGCTTCGCAACGCGGTCATTCGTCTGGCCGGCAACTCCCAGGACGGCATTCAGTCCATCGGCGGCTTCCTCGCCCGCCTGGCCGGCCGCACCGCCAAGGACGTCATGACCTACATGACGATCCCTTCCACCATTTCCGGTGGGCCGTCGATCTTCCAGCTCCACCTCGGCTCCGGCGAGGTCCTGCACCCGGGCGACGAAAGCGACGTGCTGGTGGCCTTCTACCAGCACAGCTACAACGACCACCTGCACGCCCTGCGCGACGGCGGCATCTGCATTTATGACTCCGGCGAGGTGACCGAGGTCAAGCACGAGCGCAACATCCATCACATCGGCATCCCGATCAACAGCGCCACCATCGAGGCCATCGGCGGCAGCGCCCGCGACCGCGGCAAGAACATGTTCGTGCTCGGCCTGCTCACCGCGGTGTTCCAGCTCGATCGCGAAAAGCTGGCCGGCATCATCGCCCGCCAGTTCGGCAAGAAGGACGAAAGCGTGCTGCGCAATGCCATGCTCGCCTTTGATGCCGGCTATGCCTATCCGATCGGCGACATCGGCAGCTTCCACTTCGACGAAGGCGAGCACAAGGACGAGCACCGCCTCAGCACCGACGGCAACACGCTCATGACCATGGGCCTGATCTGCGCCGGTGTCCGCTTCGGCGCCGCCTACCCGATCACCCCCTGGTCGCCGATCATGGAGCAGCTGCGCAGCGAGCTGCCGAAATACGGCGGCATCTACGTACAGGCCGAGGACGAACTGGCCGCAGTCTCCATCACCATCGGCGCCGCCTATGCCGGTCACCTCGCCGTCACCGGCAGCTCCGGCCCGGGCCTGAGCCTGAAGATGGAGGCGCTCAGCTACGCCAGCATGGCCGAGCTGCCGCTCATCGCCATCAACGTCCAGCGCGGCGGTCCGTCGACCGGCCTGCCGACCAGCGTCGAACAGTCCGACCTGCTGCAGGCGATCTATGGCAGCCATGGCGATTGCCCGCGCATCGTGCTGGCACCGCAGGATGTCGAGGACTGCTTCTACATCGCCCTCGAGGCCGGCAAACTCGCCCGCGAGTACTCCTGCCCGGTCATCATCCTCAGCGACCAGGCCCTGAGCAGCCGCATTGAGGCCTTCACCGAGCCCGACCTCGACAAGCACTGGGTGGAGCCCGTGCTCGACCTGTCCGACCGCCCCGAGGACTTCAAGCCCTACCCGCTCGACCAGATCACCCGTCACGCCCCGCCCGGAGCCAAGATGCTCGGTGGTCGCTACCCGCACGTCACCGGCCTTGAGCACGACGAGTGGGGCCACCCGAGCGGCAATCCGAAGATGCACCAGCGCATGACCGACAAGCGTCGCAACAAGCTGGTCGCCCTGGCGGAAAAACTGCCGCTGCCGGAAGTGCACGGTGATCAGGAGGGCGATGTCCTGCTCGTCGGCTGGGGCAGCAGCTACGGTCCGATCAAGGAGAGCGTCAACCGCCTGCGCGCCGAAGGCCACAAGGTCGGTTCGGTCAACCTGCGCCACCTGCACCCGATGCCCGCCAAAATCGACGGCCTGTTCGCCAAGTTCAAGAAGGTCGTCGTCGTCGAACTCAACGACAGCGGCGTGTACGGCTACGGCCAGCTCGCTATGCTGCTGCGCGCCAAGCTCGCCGATCCGAAGATCAGCTCGCTCTGCAAGACCGACGGCCTGGGCTTCCGCATCCGCGAGATCGTCACCGGCATCGAAAAGGTGCTGGCCGACTGAGCCCGCTGCTTCAAACGCTTGCCTTTCCGCAGCCGGCCTCGTGCCGGCTGCGGTTTTTTCAGGCCTTCGCCCCGCGACCGCGGTAGGCAAACAGGAAGAAGACGCAGACGGCGGCGGTGACGGCGGTTTCACCCAGCCAGAAGCGCGTCCAATCGGTCCGGCCGTCGACCTGGCAGGCCTGATGCCACCAGCCGCCGCCGAGGTAGCCGGCGAGGTTGCCGAAGCCGCTCATCAGCAGCACCAGCAGGGCCTGGGCGCGCGTGCGCCACTTCGGGTCGATGCGTTCCTCCAGGTAGATCTGGGTGGTGATGAAGTAGAGGGTGAAGGCGAAGCCGTGCAGGGTGGTGCCGGTCATGACCCAGCCGGGGGTGTGCAGGGCATTCATCGCGTAGCGCGCCACGCAGATGACGATGCCGGAGAGGAAGACCCACTTGAGCCGGAAGCGCGCCAGCACGCCGGCGAGCAGCAGCATGGTGAGGATCTCGGTGGTCTGCGCCAGCGAGATGACCGCGGAGATGCCGCCGACGTTGAGGTCGTGCAACTGGCGGGCGGTGTAGGGATAAAAGGCCGCCAGCGGCACGCTGTACAGCGCGGCGGTGAGGAAGACAACGCGGTGGTCGCGGTGGCGCAGCAGTTCCAGGGCGTCGAGGCCGAGCACCTGGCGCCAGTTGCGCCGCTCACGGGCGTCGCCCGGCGGGATCACCGGCAGGGTCCAGGTCAGGGCCATGACGCCGAGCCAGAGGCCGGCGGCGGTCCAGCCGGCAGCGAGCGAGGCATCGGCCTTGAGCACAAAGCTGACCACCCAGCAGCCGACCATCCAGCCGAAGGTGGCGAAGGCGCGCAGCGGTCCGAACTGGCGCTTGGGATCGCGGATCTGCGAGAGCACGATGCTGGTGGCGACGCTCCACACCGGCGTGCTCACCAGGGCCAACGCCTGGGCGCAGAGCAGGATCACGCCGTCGCCAAGGCCGTGACCGAGCGCGGTGCAGAGCAGGGCCAGGCCGGCCGAGGTCGCCAGGCTGAGCCAGCGCAGCAGCGCGGTCGAGGAGATGCGCTGGTCGGCGAGGGCGCCGACAAAGAGCGGCGAGATGAAGGCCGCCACCGCGGTGGTGGCCAGCACCCAGGGCACCAGGTGGGCGCGGCCATGGGCGGCGAAGACGTTGGCCAGCGGCACGTTCCACATGCCCATCGGCAGGGCGGTGAAGAAGAACAGGGTGGCCAGCGGCAGCCGGCCGGCCCCGCCGGACGCTGGGGTGGGGGTCATGGAGGTGGCCGGAATAAACACAGGCCCGGCAAACTCCAAACGACAAGTTCGCAAAAGCGCGTCTTGCGTCCCCGGCCGCCCTCCCCATCTTCCGACACCCTTTTTCGCCCTCTCCCATGGAAAACGTCATCATCATCGGCACCGGCTGCGCCGGCTACACCGCGGCCATCTACACGGGTCGCGCCAACCTCGCTCCGCTCATCCTCTCCGGCGGCCAGCCCGGCGGCCAGCTCACGACGACCACCGAGGTGGAAAATTTCCCGGGCTTCCCCAACGGCATCATGGGCCCCGAGCTGATGATGAACATGCAGACCCAGGCGGAAAAGTTCGGTGCCCGCATCGAGTATGCCAGCGTGACCAGTGTCGCCAAAACCGCCGCCGGCCACTTCGAGGTCAAGACCGAGGACGGTACCGTGCGCGAAGCCCATGCGGTCATCATCGCCACCGGCGCCTCGCCCAAGCACCTCGGCCTGCCCAACGAAAAGGGCCTCATCGGCCACGGCCTGACCAGCTGCGCCACCTGCGACGGCGCCTTCTACCGCAACGTGCCGGTCTGCGTCATCGGCGGCGGCGACAGCGCCTGCGAGGAAGCCATGTTCCTCACCAAGTTCGCCAGCAAGGTCTACCTGATTCACCGTCGCGACACCCTGCGCGCCTCGAAGATCATGGCCGACCGCACGCTCGCCAATCCGAAGATCGAGCCGGTCTGGAACAGCACGGTCACGGAATACCTGACCGACGACAAGGGTGAGATGCGCGCGGTCACCGTGCAGAATCTCGTCACCGGCGCCACCTCGGAATTGGAACTGAAGTGCGTCTTCGTCGCCATCGGCCACGTGCCCAACGCCGCCTTCCTCGGCGATCTCGTCGACCGCGACGAGGGCGGTTACATCCTGCAGGCCGGTGGCACGCGCACGAAGACCGAAGGCCTGTTTGCCGCCGGCGACGTCGCCGACCACGTCTATCGCCAGGCGATCACCGCCGCCGGCCAAGGCTGCGCCGCCGCGCTCGAGGCCGAGCGTTATCTCGCCGCCCTCGGCGTCCACTGATCTTCCGCCGCGCGCCGGCGCGGCTTTTGCAGCAACGCCGATGGCCCAACTTGCCACCTCCTCCAACCTGCTTTCGTCCGCGCGCCCGCTGACCGTCGGCGTCATTCCCGATGCCGCCACCCTGGCCCTCTGGGGGCGGATGGGGGCGGCGGAGCGCGACGCCGCCTGCGACCTGATCGAGCTGCGTCTCGACACCCTGCAGCTTGCTGAAGCCGACCTGCGCGCGGCCCTGGCTGGCAATGCCATTCCGGTCCTGCTGACCGCCCGTCACCCCGCCGAGGGGGGACAGGGGCCGGCCGACGCGGCCGGTCGCATGGCCCTGATTGAGCCCCTGCTCGACCTGGCCTCGCTGATCGACATCGAGCTGCGCAGCGCCCAGGAAATGCGGTCGCTCGTCCAAAAGGCGCAGGGCAGGGGAGTGCGCGTCGTCGGCTCCTTCCACGACTTTCAGGCCACCCCCGGCGATGAAGTCCTGCAGGGGGCGATCGGTTTTGCCCAGCCGGCCGGACTCGACGCGGTGAAGATCGCCACCTTTCTTAACAGCACCGACGATTTGGTGCGCCTGATCCGCTTGGCTTCGGCTCCGCAGCGGCTGCGCCTGTCCTGCATGGGCATGGGTCCACTCGGCCGCGTCTCGCGCTTGGTGCTTGCAAAATGCGGCAGTTTGCTGAACTACGGATACCTTGGCGAAGCCAATGCCTCCGGGCAGTGGCCCGCTGCCCGCCTCAAAGCCATCCTGGCCGACCTCTGACCCATGTCCCTCCGCTCCGCCGCCTCCGCCCGCCTGGCCCTGCTCCTGGCCGTGCTGCCGCTGGTCGGCTGCTTTGAGGATCCGCAGCGCGAGGAGAAGCTCAAGTGGCGCGAGGAGGAGGTCAACGCCAAGGAGGCCGGCCTCGTCCAGCGCGAGATGGCGCTCGCCCGCGACAAGCAGTCGCTCGAAAGCCTGCGTCTCGACCTGCTGGCCCGCGAAAAGAGCGTTGAACTGCTGCAAAAGCAGCTCGCCGAAGAACTGGAGAAGAGCCGCCGCGTGCGTCGTGAGATCGAACTGCGCGAACTGCGCGGCCCGATCCCGCAGATCACCGCCGACCGCGTGCTGGTCGTTGATGCCGCCAGCGACGACGTGCTCTTCGAGAAGAACGCCGACAAGCGCGGCGCCATCGCCAGCACCACCAAGCTGCTCACCGCCCTGCTGGTCATTGAGGCCGGCGACCTCGACAAGGAACTCATTGTCGAGCAGAGCGACACCCAGTGCGCGCCGGTGCGGCTTGGCATCAAGGCCGGTGAAAAGTACACCCGCCGCCAGCTGCTCACCGCCGTGCTGGTGAAGAGTTCGAACGACATTGCCCAGGCGCTCGCCCGTGACAATGCCGGCAGTGTTGAGGCCTTTGTCGCCAAGATGAATGCCAAGTGCCGCGAACTCGGCCTGGAGAACAGTCACTACGTCAACCCGCACGGCCTGCCCTCGACCAACGATGACGAGCCCTTCAGTACCGCCCGCGACCTCGCCGTCATCGCCAAGCTCTGCGACCAGCAGCCGGAGATCCGCAAGATCGTCAAACTGACCAGCTACTCGTTCAAGTGGCCCAGCGGTCGCGTCACCGAACTGGCCAACACGAACCGGGTGCTGCGCAATGTTTCCTACTGCGATGGCATGAAAACGGGTTACACCAATGCCGCCGGCTACTGTCTCATCGCCAGCGGCGAACGCAACGGCCGCCGCCGCATCGTCATCGTTCTCAACGCCACCGAAGCGGGTGTCTGGCGCGATGCCCAGGCCCTGCTCGACTGGGCCCTGAAAGCCTGACCCTCCCGCCCGCTTGACTCCCGCTCCCGCTCCCACCCTCGGCATCGTCGGTCTCGGCTACGTCGGTCTGCCCCTCAGCCTGCGCTTCGCCCAAAACGGTGCCCGTGTACTCGGCTTCGACGTCGATCCCACCAAGGTCGAAAGCCTGAATGCCGGCCGCAGTTACATCCTGCACATCGCCGCCGACGAGATCGCCGAGGCGGTCGATCGCGGCACCTTTGCCGCCACCACCGACTTCGCCCGCGCCGCCGAGTGCGATGCCATTCTGATTTGTGTGCCGACCCCGCTGGTCAACGGTCGCGATCCCGACCTCAGCTACGTGCTCAACACCGGTCGCGCCATCGCCCCGTTCCTGCGCCAGGGCCAGCTCGTCTGCCTGGAATCGACGACCTATCCGGGCACGACTGACACCGACCTGCGTGCCGTGCTGGAAGCGGGCTCGGGCCTGCGTGCCGGCGTCGATTTCCACCTCGCCTTCTCGCCCGAGCGCGAGGACCCGGGCAATCCCAACAGCGACGTCTCGCGCATCCCCAAGGTCATCGGCGGCCTGACGCCGGCCTGCCGCCAGCGCGCCCTGGAGATCTACGGTCTCGCCGTGCAGACCCTGGTGCCGGTCGAATCCTGCCGCGTCGCCGAGGCGGTCAAGCTCACCGAGAACATCTTCCGCGCCGTCAACATCGCCATGGTCAATGAGCTCAAGGTCGTTTACGCGGCCATGGGCATTGACATCTGGGATGTCATTGAGGCCGCCAAAACCAAGCCCTTTGGCTTCATGCCCTTCTACCCCGGGCCGGGGCTGGGCGGCCACTGCATTCCGATCGACCCCTTTTACCTGACCTGGAAGGCGCGCGAGTACGGCCAGGAAACCCGCTTCATCGAACTCGCCGGCGAGGTCAACACCGCCATGCCGGCCTACGTGGTCCGCCGCTGCGGCGAGGCCCTCGCCAGCCAGGGGCGCACGCTCGCCGGTGCTCGTGTGCTCCTGCTCGGCATCGCCTACAAGGCCGATGTCGATGACGACCGCGAAAGTCCGGGTTACGTGCTCTGGGAACTGCTCGAAGAAGCCGGCGCCGAGGTCGCCTACCACGACCCGCACGTGCCCGTCATCCGCCCCTCGCGCGAACACGCCCGCTTCGCCGGCATCCGCAACACCAACATCGACCCCGCCACTGTCGCCGGCTTCGATCTCGTCCTCGTCGCCACCCGCCACAAGGCGGTCGACCACGGCCTGCTCGCCGAACACGCCCGTCTTGTGGTCGACACCCGCAACGCCCTCGCCGACCGCCTGCAGGGGCAGTCGCACTACTTCAAGGCCTGAACCTGCGGCTGCGCGCGCGGGTCATCATCCCCCTTTCCATTTCATGAAATCCCTCATCACCGGCGGCGCCGGTTTCATCGGTTCCCACATCGCCCAAGCCCTCTGCCGCAAGGGCGGCTCGGTGGTCATCCTCGACGACCTCAGCCTTGGCAACCTCGACAACCTCGCCTGGAAGCAGCCCGGCGACGACCTGGAGTTTGTGCAGGGCGACATTGGCGACGAGGCCCTGCTTGCCAAGCTCATGCCCGGCTGCGACTGGGTTTTCCATGAGGGCGCGCTGCCTTCCGTGCCGCGTTCGGTCGCCCAGCCGCTGGAAAGCAACCGGCAAAACCTCGACGGCACTCTCAAGGTGCTGGTCGCCGCCCGCGATGCCGGCGTCAAGCGCCTGATGTTCGCCAGTTCGTCATCGATCTACGGCGATTCCGATGCGCCCTCCAAGCACGAGGACCTGCCGCCCAACCCACTCTCGCCCTACGCCCTGCAGAAGTATGCCGGCGAGAAGTACTGCCAGCTTTTCCACCGCCTCTACGGCTTTGAAACGGTGGCCCTGCGCTACTTCAACGTCTTCGGCCCGCGCCAAGCCTTCGATTCGCCCTACTCGGGCGTCATCGCCAAGTACTGCACCGCCATGCTGCGCGGCGATCGCCCGCTGGTCTTTGGCGACGGCCTGCAGGCGCGCGATTTCACCTTTGTCGACAACGCCGTTTCCGCCAACCTGCTCGCCGCCGAGGCGCCGGCCGAAAAGGCCGCCGGCCGCTACTTCAACGTCGCCGCCGGCCAGTCGATTTCCCTGCTCGACCTCATCGCCGAACTCAACCGGCTCACCGGTCAGCAGATCGAACCGGAGTTTCAGGAGCCGCGCGTCGGCGACGTGCGCAACTCCCTGGCCGACATCTCCGCCGCCCGCGCCGCCCTCGGCTACGAGGTCCTCGTCGACTGGCGCGACGGCCTCGCCCGCACGCTCGACTTCTACCGTCCGTAAACCGCGAGCCGCGAACCGAATCAGGTTGCCGCTCGCCCGGTTCAGCGTTACTTTGAAGTTCGTCGCAACGACAAAGCCGGGTTAGCTCAGTGGTAGAGCAGTTGATTTGTAATCATCAGGTCGTCGGTTCAAATCCGACACTCGGCTCCACCGCGGCACGGAGCGCCTGCAGGCTCAGGCCTCTTCTAATGGATGTTCGCTTGTGCAGATCTTTGGGGGCGAACAAAAAACGCAGCTCCCCCTGCGGATGTCCGACCCCATGGGCGAAGGTGGTGGCGCGTGTGAAACTGCCGGGTGGTCTGGCAGCGGCACGCTTCAACCCTCCCTCTTCGTTGCTTCATGTGGCTCTGTACCCAGCTCGGTTTTTATTCGGTGGTCCGCCAACCCGCCGGCTTTTTTCACATTGGCGCCCGTTGCCTCGGCGATCTCGATGCCCTGGCTTCGGCGATTGGCTTGCCGGAGCCTCAACCCTCGGTCGCCGGGGCCGATTGCCCCTGGCACATCGCCTGTGATGCCACCGATTTGACCCGCTTCTTCGCCCTGATGGCGGCCAGCCTCACCTACGAGGACTTCACGGCCGCCGTGGCCCGCCACCCGCTGCAGCAGCGCAAGCTCGCCGCCTATCACGACATCCACCAGCGCCTGCTGGAGTGGCAGCAGAATCAGGGCGGTGGCTCAACCCAAGTCGCGTGAGCATCGGAATGGGCCAACTCACGTTGGCAGCTTTGGGTATCGACAGGGGGCAGGCCGCCGTTTTTCGCCTTGCACCCCGGCGGGCTCCGCGCCAATTCAGGGGAACCCGCCCGACCCACCTTGGCCGCCACTGAAACTCCCCGTACGCTTGTTGCCATCCCCGCCCGCTGGGGGGCGTCGCGCTTCCCGGGCAAGCCGCTGCACGTGATTGCCGGCAAGCCGCTGGTCCAGCACGTCTGGGAGCGCTGCCAGGCCTGTCGCGAGGTCGATGACGTGGTCATTGCCACCGACGACGCCCGCATCGCCGAGGCGGCGGCCGGTTTCGGCGCGCGCGCGCTGCTGACCTCGCCCGACCATCCCAGCGGTACGGACCGGGTCGCCGAGGCGGCGCGCGCTTTCCCGGACCACGACATCGTCATCAACGTCCAGGGTGACGAACCCCTCATTTCACCGGCGCTCATTGACCGCCTGGCCGCCACCCTGAGGGCGGAGCCGGAGGTGCGCATGATCACCGCCGCCGCGCCCATCCACGAGGCCTCACAGGTGGCCGATCCGAACGTCGTCAAGGTGGTGTTCGACCACCGTGGCGACTCCCTCTATTTCTCGCGCTCGCCGCTGCCCTTTGTCCGCGATGCCGCGGCCGGCGCCCTCCACCACCGCCATCTCGGCGTCTATGGGTTCCGTCGCGACTTCCTGTTTGAATTTGTCGCCTGGCCACCCTCGCTGCTGGAGCGCACCGAGTGCCTGGAGCAGTTGCGCGCCCTCGAAAACGGCGTGCGCCTGCGCGTGCTGCTCACCGAAGAGCTGTCGCCCGGCGTCGATACCCCCGAGCAGGCGGCGGCAGTCGAGCGCCTGCTGACCGCGTCCTGACCCCCCTCATTCCCATTCCCATGAAATACATCTTCGTCACCGGCGGCGTCGTCAGTTCCCTCGGCAAGGGCCTGGCCGCCTCCTCGCTTGGCACCCTGCTCGAACTGCGCGGCCTGCGGGTCATCATGCAGAAGTTCGATCCCTACCTGAACATCGACCCGGGCACGATGAACCCTTATGAGCACGGCGAGGTGTACGTGCTCAACGACGGCGCTGAGACCGACCTCGACCTCGGCCACTACGAGCGCTTCACCCACACCAACCTGTCGCGCCTCAACAACCTGACCAGCGGTCAGGTGTACCAGAGCGTGCTCGACAAGGAGCGCGCCGGCAAGTACCAGGGGCGCACGGTGCAGGTCATCCCGCACGTCACCAACGAGATCAAGGATCGCATCAAGGCGGTTGCCGACAAGATGACCGGCGACATCATCATCACCGAGATTGGCGGCACGGTCGGGGACATCGAGGGCCTGCCCTTCCTGGAGGCGATCCGCCAGTTCGCCCAGGAGGTTGGCCCGGGCAACGTGCTCTTCATCCACGCCACCCTGGTGCCCTACATCAAGGCCGCCCAGGAACTGAAGACCAAGCCCACCCAGCAGTCGCTGGCCAAGCTGCGCGAGATCGGCATCGCGCCGCAGATCATCCTCTGCCGCACCGAGCATCCGCTCGACCTGGATGTGCGCGAGAAGATCTCGCTGTTTGGCAACGTGCCGATCGAGGACGTCATCGAGGTGCGCGACGTCAAGCACAGCATCTACGAGGTGCCGCTCAAGCTGCATGAGCAGCGGCTCGACGACCGCGTCTGCAAGATCCTGCACCTCGACACCCCGCAGCCGGACCTGACCAAGTGGCGTCACTTCGTCCAGCGCATCATCCATCCGACCCACCACGTGCGCATTGGCGTGGTTGGCAAGTACATCGAACTGCAGGACGCCTACAAGAGCATCTACGAGGCGCTCACCCACGCCGGCGCCGCCAACGATTGCAAGGTCGACATCGTCAAGGTCGACGCTGAGGCGATTGAGAAGGGCGGTCCCGACCTCTACCTCAACGGCCTGCAGGGCATCCTCATTCCCGGTGGCTTCGGCGATCGCGGCACCGAGGGCAAGATCGCCGCAACCGGGTATGCCCGCGAAAACGGCATCCCGTTCTTCGGCATCTGCCTGGGCATGCAGATTGCCGTCATTGAGTTTGCGCGCCGCGTCTGCGAACTCAGCGGTGCCAGCAGCACCGAGTTCGACAAGGGCACGCCGCATCCTGTCATCAGCATGATGGAGGAGCAGAAAAAGATCAAACAGCTCGGCGGCACCATGCGCCTGGGCAACTGGCTCACCCGCCTGCTGCCGGGCAGCAAGGCCAGTGCCATCTATCAGGGCGACACCACCGAGGAACGTCATCGCCACCGCTATGAGGTGAACGACGACTACAAGGACCGCCTGGAAGCCAAGGGCATGCTCATCAGCGGCCTCTCCGACAAGGGCGGTTTTGTCGAGATGATCGAAATCCCCGGTCACCCGCACTTCATTGCCTGCCAGTTCCATCCGGAATTCCTCAGCAAACCCAACCACCCGCATCCGCTGTTTCACAGCTTTGTGCAGGCGGCCATGGCGCACCGCGCCCTGCCCGAGCCGCAGTGCTGAGCGCAGGCCGGTCCGGCGCGCGATTTTTTTCTGTCCAAAATGCCGCCGCCGGCGACTGTGTTGGTTGATGGAGGATGCCACGACCGCCTTTCTGGAGCTGCTGACCCGCCATGAGCGGTCGCTCTCGCTCTATGTCCACGGGCTGGTGCCGGACGATGGCGCCGCCGAGGATATCCTGCAGCAGACCAAGATGCTGCTCTGGCGCCACTTCAGCGATTTCGAGCCGGGCACGAACTTCCTGGCCTGGGCGCGCAAGATCGCCTTCCACCAGATCCTCGGCCACCGCCGCCAGAAAAAGCGCGCGCACCTGCCGCTGGATGAGGAGGCCCTGGAGGCGCTCGGCCATGCGGTGTCGAGCCTGGCCGAGGAGGGGTCCGCGCGTCACGACGCCCTGCGTGCCTGTCTGGCGCGGTTGCCCGAGGAGCACCGGCGGCTGGTGACCCTGCGCTACTTCGACGACCTTGAGATCGGCCAGGTCGCCGAGCGCATTCGCCGAACCGAGGCGGCGGTGTACCGCGCGCTCAGCCGGGTGCGCATGAGCCTGATGCAATGCATCGAAAAACAGCTGGAGGTGAATCCATGAAGGCGGACGAAACCTGGCGCTGGCTGGAGCTTTGGGAGCGCGCCCGTGCGCACGCCCTGACCGGGGAGGAGCAGTCGCTCCTCAACGCCGCCGTGCGCGACGACCCGGCCGTGCGGGCCCTGCTGGCGCAGGCGGCCGTGCTCGACGCCGAACTCAACGCCATGGAGGCGCTTGCCGAGGCGCCGCCGCGGCCGCTCGCCGTGCCAACGCCGTTCTGGCGGCGCCTGGCCCTGCCGGCGGCGGCGGCCCTGGTTTCCGCCGGCCTGGTCTGGCTCTGGGAAAAGCCGCCGGCACCGGTGGCGGTGCTGGCCAAGGCCTCGGCCTGCAAGTGGGGCAACAGTGCATTGCCGACCCTGGAGGGCTCCGATCTGCAGCCCGGCCTGCTGGAATTGGTCGACGGCATTGCCACGTTGAAATTCCGCAGTGGTGCGGAAGTGACCCTCGAGGCGCCGGTGACGCTGGAAGTGCTGTCGGCGATGGAATGTCGGATCAAGAAGGGTACGGTCATGGCCGAGGTGCCGCCGCAGGCCAAGGGCTTCACCATTCACACGCCCGAGACCAAGGTGGTCGACTTCGGCACCCGCTTTGGCGTCAGCGCCGGCGAGGATGGCAAGTGCCTGGTCCATGTCATGGAAGGGCTGGTCGAAGTCGAGCGCGCTGGCGAACCCGGCCGCCGCGAGCTTCGCACTGGCGAACGCGTCGATTACGGTGGCTTCACCCGCCAGGCGCTCAATCCGGATGGCGGCGAACAGCCCGAGTCGCGCCGCTGGCTGCCCGGGCCGATCAACCAGCTCGGCGATGGCTGGCAGGTGGTCACCACCGCCTACGGTCGCGGCAAGGATTCGTGGATCCAGTCGAGCAGTCAGAAGATCAGTGGTCGCGAGTCCTTCCTGCGCGTCAAGTTCACCAGCCTGAACGAAACCCTGCAGCGCAAGGCTTATGTCGCCTTCGATCTCGCCGCCTTTGCCGGCCGGCGCATCGCCGAGGCCGAGTTTGTCCTGCATGTCGAGCCGAGCGACCTCGGCTTCGCCTCGCTCGTGCCCGACGCGGTGTTCCGTGTATTTGCGTTGACCGACGAGGCCGGCGATGCCTGGGAGGAGGCGGGACTGACCTGGGGCAACGCGCCTGCCCACAGCCCCGCTCCCGAGCATCACAACGCGCCGGTGGCCGGGGCCTCGCGCCTGCTCGGCGAGTTCACCGTGCCACAGGGTACCACCCGCGGGGCGTTTGCGATCCGTGGCGAAGCGCTGACCGAGTGCCTGAATGCCGACAGCAACGGCCTACTCACCTTGATGGTCATCCGTGTCACCGATGAGACCGCGGCCAGCGGCCTGGCCCATGCCTTCGCCAGCAAGGAGAACACCCGCAACACGCCGCCCCTGCTCAAGGTGAGGCTGGAGTGAGAGGCGGGTTTCAGGCGGGAGCTTGAAGTGAGCCAACAAAAGCCGCCGGGCCGTGCGGCGCCGGCGGCGATGATGAGGATCGGGCTCAGAGCGCCTTCGCGTAGAGATCGGCGACAGCATTCCAGTTCACCACGTTCCACCAGGCGCCGATGTAGTCGGGGCGCTTGTTCTGGTACTTGAGGTAGTAGGCGTGTTCCCAGACGTCGCAGCCGAGGATCGGCGTGCCGCTGCCGTCCATGAGCGGGTTGTCCTGGTTCGGCGTCGAGGTGATGACGAGTTTGCCGTCCTTGACGACCAGCCAGGCCCAGCCGGAGCCGAAGCGGGTGACACCGGCTTTGGCGAAGGCCTCCTTGAAGGCGTCAAAGCTGCCGAAGGTGGCGTCGATGGCTTCGGCGAGTTTGCCGGTCGGAGCGCCGCCGGCGTTGGGCGCCATGAGGTTCCAGAACAGGCTGTGGTTGTAGTGACCGCCGCCGTTGTTGCGCACCGCACCTTGGATGTCGGCAGGCACCTTGGCGAGGTTCTTGCAGAGGTCCTCAATGGACAGCGCCTCGAGGTCGGCCTTGCCGGCGAGGGCGGCGTTGAGGTTGGTCACATAGGCATTGTGATGACGACCGTGGTGGATCTCCATCGTGGCGGCGTCGATGTGGGGTTCAAGGGCCGCTTTGTCGTAGGGCAGGGGGGGAA
>JAEYYS010000336.1 GCA_023428335.1 Verrucomicrobiota bacterium
TTCCCACCCCGCTACCCGCCGCCCCGCCCGCTGCACCACTCGTGGAGTTGTCAGCCACGCTTGCCCCACCCTTGGCCAGGATGGTGCTGGTATTGATGAAGTACGAATCCCCACCGGCGGCGGTCGAATTGGAACCCGCCCCAACGTGAACCGTGTAATCCTGGCCCGGGACGACCGGCACGACACTGCGCGAATAGGCCCCGCCGCCACCGCCGCCCCCCAAGCCATTGCTCGAACGCGAACCCCCGCGCCCCCCGCCACCCCAGACTTCGACCGTCACCTCCGTCACGCCACTCGGCGCCGTCCAAGTGGTTGAACCGGGGGCGTTGTAGGAAACAGAATCAGCCTGCACTTGCGAGACAAGTCCACAAGCCAATCCCCAAAACAGCAGCCAGGATTGCCGGACTGCAGAGCGATGTGAAGGATACGTTTTCATGGCGGTTTTTGCGATCACGGCTGCCTTCATGGTCAGCCTGACCCACCTTCACTCCGCCCGACAATCCCTCAAGAAATATGTACGATATCAAATTATAGAATTAGGTATACTTGTGGATTTTATTTAGTTAATGGCAGCTCATAAAATCTAACCCACGTTTTTTCGCCTAACCAAAGAAGTCGAGCAATCGCTGCATTCCCCTAGACAAAATCGACACACCCCAGTCGATGCAGGAGCTTTTTCCCGCAATTGCCCTGCCAATTGGCAAATAAGTGCCCCGCACAGCTCGACCAAGCCTCACCCCGCTATTGCTTCGATAATCGTATTAATTAACAGCCTTGCTGATCCTGATTCTGCTGCAACGTCGAGAACCTGCCCCCCTGCCCTCAGGGGCGACCGGGAAGAGGCTCGGCCACAAGCCAGCCCGCCGGGTGGGTCAAACCCGCGCGCGCTTGCTGAACAGGCCGTAGCGCGGACTGAACACGTAGGCCAGCAGGAAGAAGCCGCCGAGCACGACGATGATGGTGGCGCTGACGCTCCAGCCGAGCGGGTAGCTGATGAAAAAGGCAGCCACCGGACCGATCGCGCCAATCACGCCACCGCCCCAAAACAGGGTGCGGGCGTTGTCGGTGAAGAGATAAACGGTCGCCGCCGGCATGACCAGCAAACCGACGCTGAGGATGCAGCCGACGGCCTGCAGGGAGGAGATCAGCACCAGGATGGTGATGGCAAAAGTCACGTAGTTGAGCTGTCGCACCGGCACGCCGAGACTGGCGGCGATGTTGGGTTCGAACAGGTAAATGAGCAGCGGCCGCTGCAGGGCGGTGAGCGCCAGCACGGCAAAGGCGCTGATGGCGAAGGCGATCCAGAGGTCGCTGTCGGCCATGCCGACGATGCTGCCAAACAGCCATTCATCGAGCTTCTGGCGGACGTTGAGCTGGGTGAGGATGAGATAACCTCCGGCAAAGGCCGTGGTATAGAGGATGCCCATCGAGGTGTCCTGGTCGAGGCGCGAGGTGCGCGACAGGAAAATCGAGCCGAGACCGACGATGAGGGCGGCAAAAACCGCGCCGGCCAACACGCTCCAGGCGACCAGACCAAAGATGAGCACGGTCAGGGCGATGCCCGGCAGCAGGGCGTGCGAAAGCGTGCCGATCTTCAGGGCCGAACGGCGCAGCACGACGAAGGCGCTGACAAAGCCGTTGGCGAAGCCGATCATCAGGCAGGCGAGCAGGGCGCGCCGGGCGATGGGCTCGGCGAGGAAGTCGGACAGGCTGGGCAACTCGGTCGGCATGAACGCTGTACCGTTAGGTGAAAAGCGGCGTTGGGAAAGAAAAAATGCAACTCGTTTGCGGCTGGAGCTGCCGCGGTTCCCCGCCAGCCTCCGGCGCACACCTGACCGAGAAAGCATCGCTTGGTGGCAGTCCCCTGCGCTTTCACTGGCGGGACGGCACGGATGCGGCTAGATTCGGCCTTCCCCGCCCGATGGCGGCGGCTTCTTTCATCATGTGCGGCATTGTTGGCTACATTGGCAGGCGGCAGGCCAGCCCCATCCTTCTGGACGGGCTGCGTCGGCTGGAATATCGCGGGTATGATTCGGCGGGCATCGCCCTTCAGGAGGGCGGCGACGTCCGCTTCATCAAGCGCGCGGGACGGATCGACAACCTCAGCCAGGCGGTCGCCGAGGCGAACCCTGAGGGCAGCGCGGGCATTTCCCACACCCGCTGGGCCACCCATGGCGCGCCGACCGATGAAAACGCCCACCCCCACCGCGATCGCAGTGGCCGTCTCGCCCTCGTCCACAACGGCGTCATCGAGAACTACCAGATCCTGCGCGACCAGCTGGTGGCCCAGGGGCATGAATTCGAGTCGCAGACCGACACCGAGGTGCTGGCTCATCTGGTGGGCCGCTACTTCGACGCCTCCGACGAGGCCGATGGCGCCGCGCGCCTGCGCAAGGCCCTGCAGGCCGCACTGGCCAAGGTCAAGGGCACCTATGGCATCGCCGTCATGCACGCGGATGTGCCCGGCCTCCTGGTCGGCGCCCGCCTGGGCAGCCCGCTCGTGGTCGGTCTCGGCAATGACGAACACTTCCTCGCCAGCGACGTCTCGGCCATCGTCGCCCACACGCGCGACGTCGTTTACCTCAACGACCACGACATCGTCAGCCTCACCGAGGGTCGTTACGATGTCGCCTCCATGGCCGGCGGCGAGGCCCGCGTGCAGGTCAGTCGCGTCGAGTTCACCGCCGACGACGCCGACAAGGGCGAATTCCCGCACTACATGCTCAAGGAGATCTATGAGCAGCCGAAGTCCCTGCAGAATGCCCTGCGTGGGCGGCTCTCGCGCGACGAGGCGACCGCCATTCTCGGCGGCCTGAACATGACCCATCAGGAACTGCGCGGCATCGACCGCATCATCCTCAGCGGCTGCGGCACGGCCTTCCACGCGGCCATGGTCGGTGAATACCTCATCGAGACCCTGGCACGCATCCCGACCGAAGTCGAGATCGCCAGCGAATTCCGCTACCGCAACGTGCCGGCCGACAAGAACACCCTGCAGTTCGTGCTCAGCCAAAGCGGCGAAACGATCGACACCCTCGCCGCCCTGCGCGAGGCGCGTCGCAAGGGCATCCGCTGCCTCGGCGTGGTCAACAGCGTCGGCAGTACGATCGCCCGCGAGAGCGACGGCGGCTGCTACATCCACGCCGGCCCCGAGGTCGGCGTCGCCGCGACCAAGACCTTCACCTCGCAGGTGATGATCATGAACCTGCTCGGCCTGCTCTTCGGTCGCATCCATCATCTGTCGAGCACTGACGGCATCGAGATGATCGATGAACTGGAGGCGATTCCCGACAAGATCAGCGCCATCCTCAAGCAGACCGACAAGATCAAGGCGATCGCCGAGAAGCACGCCCATGCCGAAGGCATGCTCTTCATGGGTCGCCTGGCCAACTATCCGGTGGCCATGGAGGGTGCGCTGAAGATGAAGGAAATCAGCTACATCTATGCCAGCGGCCACCCCAGTGCCGAACTCAAGCACGGCATCATCGCCCTGGTGAAGCCCGACATGCCCTCGATCTTCATCGCCCCGGATGACGCCGTCTTCGACAAAAACGTCAGCAACATCGAGGAGGTGCTCGCCCGCAAGGGTCCGGTCGTCTGCGTCACCACCGAGGGCCGCACCGAGCTGGAGCGTCTGACCGACGATGTCATCTACATCCCGGACTGCCCCTCCTACCTCAGCCCGCTGCTCACCGTCGTGCCGCTGCAGTTGCTCGCCTATCACACCGCGGTCGCCCGCGGCTGTGATGTCGACAAACCGCGCAACCTCGCCAAGAGCGTCACTGTCGAATGAAGCGGTCGGTTGAACGTTTGACCCGCAAAACCTCTCTATAAGCCAGTCCTTTACCCCACCGTGACAC
>JAEYYS010000480.1 GCA_023428335.1 Verrucomicrobiota bacterium
CTCATGGCCCGCACGGAGGTTGGATCCCCAGCCGCAGCCGATCCCGCCGCTTTTTCTTGACGGGCATTTCGACCTCGCAGAGCCTTTTTTCATGGCAGCATTTCACGGGAGCAGACCGCACTCAACATCCTGATGCCCTCCTTCATCGCCACCCTGCTGCGCGTCCTCGCGCTCGTGCTGGTGGTAACTGCTCGGCACGCTGCTGCTGCTGGTGTCGGCCCTTCTGGGCCTTGCCATCCGGCAGCGCCGCATCGCCTACGGACTGGCCCTTGGCCTGACCGTCGGCCTCATGCTGCTCGTGCAGGATGCGGACGCCGTCCTTCGCGGGGGCGCCTGGAGACTGCACCACCGGCTGCTCATCGACGGGGTGCCTCCGCTTGGGGGCGACCTCGCCCTCAACCTCGCCTTGGCCATGCTGGGCGTGAAGATCGGTCGCGCCGCCCGCCAGGGGTACCTCGACGCCCGATCCGGGCAACGGGGTCAGCGCAACGGCTTCCCTTGAGTGCCGGTCAGGAGCGACGCCGCAGTTGCTCCAACTCCCTTCTGAGCGGTTCCCAATAGCCTTTGTCAGCTTTGCGCTGCTCCAACTCCTCGCTGGCGAGTGCCGATTCAACTCCCGATTCATCACCGGCCAAAGCCGAGCGCATCACTTCGGGGCGTTCCAACAACAATGTCTCAGCTTCTTGGCGATGTGTTTGCGCGAGTTCAATCAGCAGTGCCGGGGTGCGAGCCTCCTTGAGCCAGAAGCGAATCTGCTGCGGAGCCGCCGTGGCTGCACATGCTACATGATCGGCTTCAATCAGCCTGCGAATCATCGGCCAGTCCTTGTCGCGCTGAGTTTTCTTGGCCTGCACAAGGTCTGGCAGCGACATCAGTTCATAAACCGTGCCATCGTCTCCCTGAAGGCTGGTCCGGCGGTCCCACAAAAGACGGAAGTCATCAACACCACGCATCTTGGACATGACATCCACGCGCAGGCCAGCGGCTTCAGGATGCCGGCAGCGAAAATGCACAGCATGGCCGCGCTGAAGGTAGTCAAGAGACAACGCTGGCACCGCGATGACCTCAGCTTGGAGCTGACTCATCGCCAAGTTGAGTCGTTGCAGATTGTCGGCCTCCGCCAGAATGGCAAAAGCGGTGTCGCGGCTAAATTCCGCCCCGCCGTAAAACACGCAGGCCTGCCCGCCCATCAACAGCGCGCGAACCTCGCAACTCTGGAAAATCGAAAGGACTTTGTGAATCGGGTTCGGAATCAAGGCTGCCTCCTTGGGCGATGTACTGTGCCCACAGTTTTGTGGTTTCGCGCCAGCGTTCCAGCGGAGCAAGTCGAAACCACTCCTGCCATTCGTCCGACACTTCATCTTTCATGAGTCAAAACTGCCACGCTCAGGACAAATGCCAAGCCGCTTTTATGGCAAAGCCGGGCTTGCAAAAGGGTGACGCAAACGTCGCGACAGCTTGACCCACGGTGACGAGTCCAGGGAGGCAACCCGCAAACAAGGGTGGCCGTTCAGGCCGGGCGCGTGCGCTTGCGCTTGCAGTTAGGTCTCGCACGGAGATCGCGGAAGGCACGGAGCTCGGATCAGGGAAGGTGCCTCTGTCTGGCTAGCCCCTCCGTGCGCTTCGTGTCCTCCGTGCGAAACCGGCTAGGATCGACGCTGCCATCCCCGCCTTCGCCAGTCTGCCTTTCCAAGAAACCGGAGCCCGATCCAAGTGCCGAGGCGGATGTGTGAAGGCACCGTTTGAAACGCAGAACCCCAAGAGCTCGAGCGACAACCGTTCAGGCTGGGCGCGCGTTCGCTTGCATCCAGGCGGCATACGTCGCCTCCTGCCATTCACCCGCCGCCAGGGCCAGGGTGGCGACGGCTGCGTCCGCTTCCGCCGCGATGAAATTCCAGCCATTCAGTTCCAGGAAACCGGCGCCGAGCATGAAGCCCGTGCGCTTGTTGCCGTCGAAGAAGGGGTGATTTTGCAGGATGCCTGCCGTGTAGGCGGCGGCCAGTTCCGGCAGCGAGGGCTTGCCGTAACGATAGAGCTGGCGTGGCCGCGCCAAGGCGGATTCGAGCAGCGGCAGATCGCGCACTCCCATCAAGCCGCCGTAGTCCGACAGCATCAGGTCGTGCACGGCCAGGCACTCCTCCAAACTGAGCCAGCGGGGCTCACGCCTCATTTGGCCAGTTCGCGCAGGGTGTTGCGATAGCGACGGTTCAAGCTCTCAAACACGGCCATCGACTTGGCGAAATCCGGGTTGGCCGCCGTCAGCCGCACGCCATCCTGGGCTTCCGTCAGCGTCACGGTGTCGCCCACCTCGACGTTCAGATGCGCCAGGGCTTCCTTGGGCAAAACCAAGCCCACGGAGTTGCCGATCTTGCGCAGCTTGAGTTCCAAAGTCATGCCTCAGTGTAGTCACAGACGTTATAACGTCAAGGGCGGGTGAGGCAGAGAGGAGCGCGGGCACTCTTTGCCCGCTTCATCAGGAGGGAGCACCGCAGAGAGCACCAGGGGTTAAGCTGGCGCTCTGCCGGCTCGCCCCACCGAGGTTGAGAACCGCTCATGGGACGCTGATCAGACGCTGATGGGGAGGATGAGCGACTCACCGATCCATGGCTCGTACGGAGGACGCAGAGGGCACGGAGGCCCGAGCTTCCGCTTGTTCCTGCCGTTCCGTGTCCTCCGTGCGCCACAAGCGCAGGCCGTCAACTCAGCCCTGCGGGCCGAAACCACTGCCGCCGCCACCACCGCCCGCGCCCTGGCGCTGGCCGGCTTCGCGGTCGAGCACGAGCAGGCTGGCCGGGTCGTTGCCCGCCAGTTGGAGACGGTCGAGCATGTCGCGCACGGTCTTCTCCTCCTCCATCTGCTCGTTGAGGAACCAGAGCAGCAGGTTCTTCGAGGCGTGATCCTTGACCTGCTCGGCGACGTCGTAGAGGTCGTTGATCTGCTTGGTGACCAGCTGCTCCTGCTTGAGGCTGTGCTCAAAGACGTCGAGCGGCGACTTGAACTTGTGCTTGGGCTTGGCGATCGGCTGCAGCTCGACCACGGCGTCGCGATCGACGACGTACTGGTAGAACTTCAGCGCGTGCATGGTCTCCTCGCGGCTCTGGTTGAACATCCAGCTGGCGAAACCGCTGTAGGGGGTCTGCTCGAACCAGGCGGCCATCGCCAGGTACACGTAGCTGGAGGCCATTTCGTTGTTGATCTGCTCGTTGAGCAGCTTGGTGAGTTTCGGATCGAGGGTCATGGCGTGGAAGGTGGGTGTTGAAGGGGATTCAACAGGAGAAACGCCTCGAAGGCAATGCCTGGATGAGTCGACCCCCTAGATGGTGTTGGGATTCAATCCCAATGACCGCCACTCGCCGCTCTCCCAATCGAGTTGTTCCAGTCCGGCGAACTGCTTTTTGTAATCGTACGGACTCGGCTCAAGTGTGGCATAACCGGGATAGTAGTAGCGACCGCCGAGCGCGCGGCTGTGCTCGATCTCCAGCAGCATCGTGTGGATGCCGAGGCTGCGCCGCGCATGCGCGGGATCGAAGACGCCATAGACAGCCGAGGTCGCCTGCGCGCCGAGGTCGAGGTAGCTGAGCGCGATCAGCCGGCCGTCGGGCAGCCAGACCCGGCATTCAACACAGGCGCAGGGCACGCGCGCCGGCTCGGGCGACAAAAAAGTATCGAGGTCATCGGGCACGTTGTCCTTGAAGCGCGTCTTGTGGATCTGAAACAGCGCGCGCGCCTCGTCGCTCAACTGCGCCGGCACAAAGGCGTGCGTCAGGTCGGCGTTGCGCCGGCCGACCCGGCGCTGGCTGCGGCTCGGTACAAAGCGTTCGAGGTCGATCCGCAGGGGCGTGATCGTGTGCACGCCATCGGCATCGGGACTGTGGCTGTAGCGGAAAAACGTGCTGCCGAAGTGCCGCCAGCCGGACGCCCAGAGCTGGTCCATCAGCTCGGGCGGCACGGCATCGCAGCGAAAGGCCTGGTTCAGCATGGCCTGCATCAAAAGCGCGACCGGTGCCGCTGCCAAGCCGCCTTTTCCCGGTTGCATCGCGGTCGCCGGCAGCCACGGTGGCCGGCCGTGTATCCCGTCGCCCTGCAGGAGATCGTCGCCTTCTTCGAATCGCTGCCCGAGACGGAACGGCGCGAGGCGCTGATCGATGACGCCGCCGCCGCCGCGGCCTGCGCGCCCGACCCGGGGCAGCAGTGGCAGGTCATCGACGTCCGCCACGACCCCGAATGCACGGACAAGGTCGGCATCTTCCTCCGCCTCGATCCGGACCGGCGCGTGCATTTTGCGGTCGAGCTCGGCCCGAAGGTGCAGACGCTGACGCGGGCGATGACCGCCATTCTCTGCCGCGGCCTGAAGGGCTGCACGCCGGCCGAGGTGCTGGCCCTGCCGGCCGATTTCGTGCCGCGCCTGGTCGGCGCCGAACTCGTGCGCCTGCGCAGCCGCACGATTTACTACGTGCTGGAGCGGATGAAGCAGGCCGTGCGACAACTGCCGGAAGCGGGCTGATTTCGCGGAATTCCTTGTGTGCTTGCAGCGTATGTTCAAGACTGCCCGGAACCCCTGAATGACCGCCTATTTCATCCGCCGCCTGCTGCTCATCCCGCCGACCCTGATCGGCATGACGCTGGTGGTGTTTTTCATCATCCGCTTCACCCCCGGCGGACCGATGGAACAGGCCCTGCTGGAAGCGCGCATGAAGGCCGATGGCCAGCGCGGCGGCAGCCGTCAGCCGGCCGGCGGCCTGACGCCCGGCCAGT
>JAEYYS010000013.1 GCA_023428335.1 Verrucomicrobiota bacterium
CCCTCAGCGTGCCCCATCTGGGCGGCAACGAGTGGACGTACCTGAAGGACTGTCTGGACACGGGCTGGGTGTCGTCGGTGGGGTCGTACGTGAACCGTTTTGAGGCGATGCTCGCCGAGGCCGCCGGCACAGCCCACGCGGTGGCCGCCAACTCGGGCACCGCCGCCCTGCACATCGCCATGCTCGTCGCCGGCGTGCGACCCGGCGACGCGGTGCTCGTCTCGTCGATGACCTTCATCGCTCCGGTCAACGCCATCCGCTACTGCGGTGCCGTGCCGGTGCTGGTCGATGCGGAACCCAGGCACTGGCAGATGGATGTCGATCAGGTGCGACGCTTCCTCGAAGGCGAGTGCGAGCGTCGCGACGGCGCCACCTTCCACCGCGCCAGCGGTCGCCGCGTCGCCGCGGTCATCCCGGTGCACATCCTCGGTCATCCGGTCGACATGGCCTCGCTGCTGCCGCTCGCCGAGGCGCAGGGTCTCACCGTCATCGAGGACGCCACCGAGAGCCTGGGCAGTCGGCTGAACGACCGTCCCGCCGGCGGCATCGGCCACCTCGGCTGCTACAGTTTCAACGGCAACAAGATCCTCACCACCGGCGGTGGCGGCATGCTGGTCACCGCCCGCGAGGATTGGGCGCGCCACGCCCGCCACCTGACCACCCAGGCCAAGGCCGATGCCGAGGAATACATCCACGACGAGATCGGCTACAACTACCGCCTGACCAACCTGCAAGCCGCCTTCGGCTGCGCGCAGATGGAGGTGCTGGGCGACCGCGTCGTGCGCCGGCGCGCCATCCACGCGCTCTACCGCGCCGGCCTCGCCGATCTGCCCGGCCTGAGCTTCCAGGAAGAGGCCGGCGGCGTCTTCAGCAACTTCTGGCTGACCACCGTCCGACTCGATCCCGCCACCTTCGGCCTCGACGCCCGCGCCCTGCGCGCCCACCTGCGCACCGCCCGCATCGAAGCCCGCCCCCTCTGGCAACCGGCCCACCTCTCCCCCGCGCACGCCGACGCCCTCAAGCTTCCCTGCCCGGTCGCCGAGGACCTGTACGCCAACTGCCTGTCGCTACCCTCATCCTCCTCCTCAAGCGACGACGACATCGCCCGCGTCATCGCCGAAGTGCTGGCCGCCGCCCAAGCTTGACCCGTAAGCGCGTTCGCCAGAACGCGGGCTTGGGGAAGGTCATCCTCAGAACGGCACCGCAGAGATCAGTCAGGACGCAGAGAGGGAATCAGAACATTTCGGGGCTTCATCTAGCCCGGCAGGCCTGATCAACGACTCGAATCAGGCGACGGCGAGCGCAAGACGCTGCTGACTCCACAGATAGCCTTCGAGCCGCTACCTGCATCCGTTTTGCTCGGGCTTGTTTGGTGGTTGTCTTGCTCAAATCTCTTCTGCGTCAGGGTCATTGTAGCAATGCTCGGCTGTGAAAAACTCACGCAAAGTCATTTCCAGCGGAGTGAGAGAACCTGTCTCGTGATCAAAGAAATAAACTCGGTTCTCCGGTTCAGTGATTGAAGTCCAATATTCGTTACCAACACCATCATACGCAAAAGCCAGAAAACGCTCATCAGCGTTATTCTCCCCAGTTCGATTCTCAAGTCCGTCTCTCTGTGCGATCCAATCGACATAAAACCACTGACCGGGCTTGCGGGGTGAGCGTATAGAGAAGCCATGGTCGCCAAGACAAAGTGGTTCGTCATAGAGTTTCAAAATACTGATCGGCACGTCACTCGCCTTTGGCCAATCGGGCCTCGGTGTCTTCACTTGGGCTGACAGCCGAGCGAAAAATCTTTGGCGTATAGACATCCGGGAAATCGGCTAGGCAGTTTGTTAGGCTCTTTATGTTTCCAGACATTAACCAACTTCGCACCATACCTCCTCGAAGAGTAGGCCCGTAAATCCATATGCATTGTATACGCGTCTGATTTCATCATCTGGAACCGCGAGCCCTTCCAGACAGAACACCTCCTGCGGCGGACGTCTCTGGATCCTGAAGATTGAACCGGCATACTTTAAGTCGCAAATCTGTGAAGTGTCCTCAGGCGGCGGAAGAAACTGCAGTGGGTGGATGATAGCGAAATCGCCGACGGCCGTCCTAACGGCGGGGAATTCAATGGAGTTCTCGCGAAGAGCATAATACATGGCTTCGCACTGCTCCCATGCCTCCTCTGACAGTGCAAAAGCGTGGCTACCGATACGATAAAACTGAGTCCAATCCACAAGACGTTCGACACTCCCCTTGAATGGTGCATTCGGTGAAAGTGGAATTACTGAGTCTCCAATAAGCCGTTCTGTGAGTCCATCTTCGAGGACCAGTTCGGGTGCCGTTGGATCAGGAATGATGCGGTAAATTTTCATTCTTGCCGGCTTCCTCACGTGTTTGTATGCGCTCCGAAGCGCCTAACAGCATCATTAACCCTCCCGTTGCGAGAACACGTTCGGCCACACCGGGGTTTGTCACGGACAATGTCCACCCAAACAGGCAGACTTCGTTGCTGAAAACTTGCACGGCACCAGACTGCCTGACACCGGGAATCCCGTCAAGGAAATGACACCCCTCCTCCGGCGACCCGACAGCCCAAGCTTGGGGAAAGTGGCTGCGGTTTGAACCGCAGATGGCCTGGTTGGAAACCGATCCCACGCCCCGAACCGCGGGGTCACTGCCCCCGCCTACAGGCTGCGCCCCCTCTCCGCCCTCCCTTCTCAAGATCAGCGTCCCATCAGCGTCAAATCAGCGGTTCACCTCAGGCTGGCCATCGGAAACCGAGAATGACTCACGCCAAGGCGCCAAGACGCCAAAGGATGAGGAAGCCCTGCCTTCTTGGCGCCTTTGGACTGCGCGCAGCCCTGCTGCCGCTTTCCCCAAGCCAGCCCTGCGGCGCCCCTGGTCGGCGAAGCCGCCTTTCCCCCCGCAGCAGGGCTGCGGTCACACCCAAGCGGCAGGAGCCTGCCGCAGTCCAAGGCGCTGCGCGCTGTCGAGGGCCGATTCCCCTCCATCAACGATCCGCCCTCTGCGGTTTCTGCCTCTGCGGTGCTCCCTTCTGTGGCTTGGCTGAACCAGAAGCGGGCAAAGAGTGCCCGCGCTCCCCTCGCCCGCGACGGTCCCATCTGCGCTCATCGGCGACATCTGCGGTTCACCTTCTGGGCTTCTGCGCAATCGGTGAAATCTGCGGACCCTCCGGGTTCGGGAACCACGGATGACCTTTGCGCCCAATCAACCCCCAGCATCGATTTCTCCGCAAACCGCTTGCCAAACGCCCACTATTTGGCATTTTAGCCAAATAAACATGCGCACCTCACCCCGCCCCGCATCCGACTCGCGCATTGCCGCGCTCAAGGCACTCGCCCATCCCTCGCGACTGCTCATCGCCGAGACCCTCATGGGCGGTGAACGCTGCGTCTGCGACCTGCAGGCCCTGGTCGGTGCGGACATGTCGACGGTGTCCAAGCACCTCTCGCTCATGCGCGCCGCCGGCGTGCTGAGCTGCGAGCGACGCGGCCTCAACATCTACTATCGACTCACCTGCTCCTGCCTGCCCGACTTCCTGCGCTGCCTTGATGAACTCGCCCCGGACGCCTGTGGCGAGGGCTGCTGCGATTGAACTTCACCCCCTGAATCCCCATGCAACTCACCGACTTCCTCCAGCACCTCCGCGACAACCCGGACCTGCCCCTGCTCTTCCGTCTGCCCGATGGCGGCCTGATCCCCGCGCACTGCCACATCACCGAGGTCGGTCACGTGACCAAGCGCTTCATCGACTGCGGCGGCACGCGCCGCAGCGTCGAGAGCTGCCTGCTGCAGACCTGGGTGGCCGATGACACGGACCACCGGCTGACCGCCGGCAAGCTCGCGGGCATCTTCGCCCGCGCCGGCGATGTCCTGCCCGGCACCGATCTGCCGGTGGAGATCGAGTACGAGGACTTCTCCGTCAGCCAGTTCCCGGTGACCGGCGCCGAGGTCAACGATGGCACGCTGCTCTTTCACCTGGGCCTCAAGCACACCGACTGCCTCGCCAAGGAACTCTGCCTGCCCGGCGTCTGCGCCCCGGCGCCGAAGGTCGACCTGCTCGGCGGCGGTTGCACCCCGGGCGGCGGCTGCTGCTGAACCCTTGCTCCCCAATGAAACCCCGCGTTCTCATTCTCTGCACCGGCAACTCCTGCCGCAGCCACATGGCCGAAGGCATCCTGCGCGCCGCCGCCGGCGACCTCATCGAGGTCCACAGCGCCGGCTCCAAGCCCGCCGGTTACGTCCATCCCAAGGCCATCGCCGCGCTCGCCGAAATCGGCATCGACATCTCCGGCCACACCTCGAAGTCGATGAACGAGTTCCTCGATCGCGACATCGCCACCGTCATCACCGTCTGCGGCAACGCCGACCAGGCCTGCCCGATGTATCCCGGCCAGGTCAGCCGTCATCACTGGGGCTTTGACGACCCCGCCCACGCCACCGGCAGCGAGCAGGAAATCCTCGCCGAGTTCCGCCGCGTGCGCGACGAAATCCGCCGCGTGTTCGAAGCCTATGCCGCCGGCCTGCGCGATGCCACCCGCGGCGACTGAACCCCGCACCGCCCTACACCTGCCGATCTGGTGGTGGGGTGAAGTTACCGGCACCTTCCTGCTGGTGTTCTTCGGCTGCGGCAGCGTCGCCAGCGCCGTGCTCACCGGTGCCACCGCCGGGGTGTTCCAGGTCGCCATCGTCTGGGGGCTGGGCATCATGATCGCCATCCACCTGACCGCGTCGCTCAGCGGCGCCCATCTCAACCCCGCCGTCACCCTCGCACTCTGCGTCTGGCAGGGTTTCCCCAAACGCCGCCTGCCCGGCTACCTGGTCGCCCAGTTGCTCGGCGCCTTCCTCGCCGCCGGCCTGCTGTTTACGCTCTTTGGCGACGCCCTCACCGCCTATGAAAGCCGGCACGACCTCGTGCGCGGGGCTGCCGGCAGCGAGGCCACGGCCATGATCTTCGGCGAGTTCTTCCCCAACCCCGGCGGCAAGCCGCTCGCTGACGAGGCACGGGCGCTGATGTCACACGGCCGCGCCTTCCTGGCCGAGTTCACCGGCACGGCGATCCTGCTCTTCGTCATCTGCGGCCTCACCGATGAACGCAACCGCACCCGCCCCACGCAGGCCGCGGCCGCCATCGGCCTGACCGTCACCCTGCTCATCTGCCTGCTCGGGCCGCTGACCATGGCCTGCTTCAATCCGGCGCGCGACCTCGGTCCGCGCCTGTTCTCGGCACTCGCCGGTTGGCGCTCCCTGCCCTTCACGGTCAATGGCGCCGGCTGGCTGACGGTCTATCTGCTCGCCCCGCTCATGGGCGGCGTCGTCGGTGCCGGACTGCACCACCTGTTGCGGAAAGCCCGGCACGCCTGAGTCGACTCCGGTTTCCGCCCCGGCACTGGCACGGGCCGTGCTCAGCTATCGGCCACGCCGCATGGCCATCCACGTCGCTCTCCGCCACCTCACGCGCTACCAATTCGACCGGCCGGTGAGCCTTTCCCCGCACGTGGTGCGGCTGCGCCCCGCCCCGCACTGCCGCACGCCGGTGCTCAGCTACTCGCTGAAGGTCACGCCCGAGAAACACTTCATCAACTGGCAGCAGGATCCGCAGTCGAACCACCTCGCCCGCCTCGTTTTCCCCGAACCCACCCGCGAACTCTGCGTCGAGGTCGATCTCATCGCCGAGATGGCGGTGTACAATCCCTTCGACTTCTTCCTGGAACCCCAGGCCGAGCACTTCCCTTTCCGCTACGATCCCACGCTCGCCCACGAGCTCGAACCCTTTCACCGTCGCCTGCCCGCCACGCCGCGCTTCGCGACCCTGCTGCGGGAGATCCGCCGCGACCTGCTCGGCGGCCGACTGCCCCACGTGCCGGTGCCCCACTCGGAAGCCGCCGACCCGCACCCGCATGGCATCCTGCCCGAGCCGCCCGGTCAAACCACGCTCCTCGAGGACGCGGGCCGCCCGCGCACGATGGATTTCCTCGTCCAGCTCAACTCGCGGCTCGCCCAGCAGATTCGCTACACGATCCGGCTCGAACCCGGTGTGCAGACCCCGGAGCAGACCCTCGAACTCGCCAGCGGTTCCTGTCGCGACACCTCCTGGCTGCTCGTGCAACTCCTGCGTCACCTGGGGCTCGCTGCGCGCTTCGTCAGCGGCTACCTGATCCAGCTCAAGCCCGATGTGAAGTCGCTCGACGGCCCAACCGGTGCGGAATCCGACTTCACCGACCTGCATGCCTGGTGCGAGGTCTACCTGCCCGGGGCCGGCTGGATCGGCCTCGATCCCACCTCGGGCCTGCTCGCTGGCGAGGGCCACCTGCCGCTCGCCGCCACGCCCGATCCAGTCAGCGCCGCGCCGGTCAGCGGTTTGGTCGATCCCTGCGAGGTGGAGTTCCACCATGAAATGCACGTCGAGCGCGTGTTCGAAACCCCGCGCGTCACCCAGCCCTACACGCTGGAGCAGTGGTCGGCCATCGACGCGCTCGGTCATCAGGTCGACACCCGCCTGGCCGCCGGCGACGTACGACTCACCATGGGTGGCGAACCCACCTTTGTCAGCATGGACGACATGGATGGCGCCGAGTGGAACACCGCCGCGGTCGGTCCCGCCAAGCGCCTGCTCTCGGGCACGCTGCTCAAACGCCTGCGCGCGCGCTTCGCCCCCGGCGGCCTGCTCCATCACGGCCAGGGCAAGTGGTACCCCGGCGAATCGCTGCCGCGCTGGGCGCTCGCCTGCTACTGGCGCAAGGACGGTGTGCCGATCTGGAACGACGTCGGCCTGATCGCCGATGAGGCGGTCGATCTCGGCCACGGCGAAGCCGAGGCGCGCGCCTTCGGCCTGGCCCTGGCCAAGGCGCTCGGCGTCGGCGAACGCTGGCTCAAACCCGCCTACGAGGACGTGTATTACCACCTCTGGCGGGAGAAGCGACTGCCGGTCAATGTCGATCCCTTCCAGTCGAACCTGCGCGATGCCGAGGAACGCGCGCGTCTGGCGAAGATCTTCGAGCAGGGACTCGATCACGTCGTCGGTTTTGTCCTGCCGCTCGAACGCGGCTGGCGTGGCGACCGCCTCTGCTGGCGCAGCGGTCCGTGGTTCGTGCGCGATGACACCCTGCACCTGATCCCCGGCGATTCGCCCATGGGCCTGCGCCTGCCGCTCGACAGCCTGCCCTGGGTCAGCGAGGCGGATTACCCGTGGATTTACCCGCAGGACCCGCTCGACGACTGGCCCGACCTGCCACCGCCATCGCAGGCGCGGTCACGCGTGCCGGATGCCGTCAGCGGCGAACCTGCCGATGCGCCCGCCGTGCCCGGGTTCAATCGCTTCTTCGGCCAAGGCCGACCCGAGCGGCGCACGCTGCCCCCCGACGAGGCGGACGCACAGCGCCCACCGGAGGCGCAGGAATCCGCCGCCTGGCTGCTGCGCACCGCCCTCTGCGTCGAACCGCGCCGCGGCCGACTCCACCTCTTCCTGCCACCGGTCGCCGCCACCGAGGACTTCCTCGACCTGGTCGCCGCCATCGAGCAGGTCGCCGCGGCGCTGAAGCTGCCCATCCTGCTTGAGGGCTCGCCACCGCCCTACGACCCGCGCCTGCACGTCCTCAAGATCACCCCCGATCCCGGCGTCATCGAGGTCAACATGCACCCGGTGAAAACCTGGGGCGAACTCGCCGATCACACGACCGCCCTCTACGAGCAGGCCCGGCTCACCCGGCTCGGCACGGAAAAGTTCCTGATCG
>JAEYYS010000039.1 GCA_023428335.1 Verrucomicrobiota bacterium
CGCGCCCTATCCGGACGCGCGCGCCGCACGCGAGCGCGCCGACCGCCAGCTCGCTGAGGCGGAAAAGTCGGCCGGCAAGCTCAACGTCATGGTGCTGAAGCAGCGCGCCGAGGTGCGGCCGACTCATGTCCTGCTGCGCGGTGTTTGGGACAAGAAAGGCGAAGTCGTGACGCCCGGCGTGCCCGAAGCGGTGGCGCCCTGGCCGGCGGATCTGCCGGCCGACCGACTCGGTTTGGCGCGCTGGCTGACCTCGCCCGACAACCCGCTCACCGCCCGCGTCGTCGTCAACCAGCTCTGGCAGCTGCTCTTCGGCGCCGGGCTCGTGCGCACGCCGGACGATTTCGGCCTGCAGGGCGAGCGACCGACCCATCCCGAGTTGCTCGACTGGCTGGCGGTGGAGTTCCGGGACAGCGGCTGGGATGTGAAGCGCCTGCTCCGCCTCATCGTCACCAGTCAGACTTACCGCCAGGATTCGGCGCGCCGGCCCGGCCTCGACGATCCCGACAACCGCCTGCTCGGTCGCGGCGCCCGCTTTCGCCTGCCGGCCTGGATGATCCGCGATGGTGCCCTCGCCGCCGCCGGGCTGTTGAATCCCGCGGTCGGTGGCCCGCCGGTGCGACCCTACCAGCCCGAGGGCGTCTGGGAGGAGATCTTCATGGGTCGCTTCACCTATGAGCCGAGCGAAGGCGCCGCGCAGTTCCGTCGCACCCTCTACGCCTTCTGGCGCCGCAGCAGCGCGCCGACCTTCCTGTTCGACAGCGCCCAGCGCCGCGTCTGCGAGGTCGCCGTGGCGCGCACCAACACACCGCTGCAGGCCCTGACGCTTTTGAACGACGGCACGCTCCGCGAGGCCGCCCAGGTGCTGGCGACCCAGGCGCAGGCGGCAGCGAAGGACAGCGCCGGTCGAATCGATTTCCTCGCCCGCCGCATCCTGTCGCGCCCGCTCGACGCCCCGGAGCGCGCCGTGCTCGAACGCGAGATGGAGCGTGCCTTGCAGCATTATCAGGCGCACCCCGGCGATGCCGAAAAACTGCTCCGCCATGGGCAGTCGCCATTGCCGGCCCAGCCTGAACTCGCCGCGTTTTGCCTGGCCGCCGGCCTGCTCTTCAACCTCGATGAAGCCATCACCCATGAATGAGGCCGCCCTCGACGTGACCCGTCGCTACTTCCTCGGTCGCTGCACCGGCCTGCCCTTCGGCGCGCTCGCGCTGGCCGGCCTGCTCGGTCGCGAGACCCGTGCCGCCGGGTTGCCCGGCCTGCCGCACGCGGCGCCGAAGGCCAAGCGCGTCATCTTCCTCACCCAGTCGGGTGGTCCCTCCCAGCTCGAGCTCTTCGATCCCAAGCCCGGGTTGAGAAAATGGGCCGGCACCGAGCTGCCGGAGTCCGTGCGCCAGGGCCAGCGCCTGACGACGATGACGGCGAACCAGAAGCAGCTCATCCTGCCCGGCATCACCCGCTTCGCCAAATACGGTCAAAGTGGTGCCGAACTCGGCGAATGGTTGCCGCACCTCGGCACCGTGGCCGATGACCTCTGCTTCATCCGGTCGATGCACACCGACCAGATCAATCACGCGCCGGCGATGACCCAGTTCCTCACCGGCCATCAACTGCCTGGCCGACCCAGCCTCGGCGCCTGGGTCAGCTACGGGCTGGGCAGTCCGAACCGCAACCTGCCCGACTTCCTTGTGCTCATCTCGCGCATGCAGCGGCCGAGCGACCAGCCCCTGTACGATCACTACTGGGGCAGCGGCTTCCTGCCCTCGCGCTACCAGGGCGTCAAGCTGCGCAGCGCGCGCGATCCGGTGCTGTACCTGAACGATCCCGAGGGCCTGCCGCGCGAGCTGCGCCGCGGCCAGCTCGACGGGCTCGCCGAACTCAACCAGCGGCGCTACGAGCAGACCGGCGATCCGGAAATCCTGACCCGCATCCGCCAGTATGAAATGGCCTACCGCATGCAGGCCAGCGTGCCCGAGCTGACCGACCTCAGCGACGAGCCCGAGCACGTTTTTGAGATGTATGGGCCGGATTCCCGCCGGCCGGGCAGTTACGCGGCCAACTGCATTCTTGCCCGCCGACTCGCCGAGCGCGGCGTGCCCTTCATCCAGCTTTTCCATCCCGATTGGGATCACCACAGCCGCCTGCCGAGCTGGTGCGTCGCCCGCTGCCGCGACACCGACCAACCCAGCGCCGCGCTGATCAAGGACCTCAAGCAGCGTGGCCTGCTCGACGACACCCTCGTCGTCTGGGGCGGCGAGTTTGGGCGCGGCGTCGCCGGCCAGGGCCAGTGGGACAGCCCCGAGGCCGGGCGCGATCATCACCCGCGCTGTTTCACGATCTGGATGGCCGGCGGCGGGGTTCGCCCGGGAACGACCTACGGCGCCACCGACGAGTTCAGCTACAACATCGCCGAAAACCCGGTCCACGTCCGCGACCTGCACGCCACCATCCTGCATCAGCTCGGCATCGACCACGAACGCTTCACCTTCCGCAGCCAGGGCCTCGACTTCCGCCTCACCGGCGTCGAGGAAGCGCATGTGGTGAAGGGGATTCTCGGGTAGCGTGGCTACCCCACCGCCCGCCCGCGCAGGCGTTCCCAGAAGGCGGCGTGGTTGAGTAGGATGTCCTTGATGCCGCGCTTCACGGTGTCGGAGTTCAGCGCCTTGGGCTCACGGCGTTCATGGTTTCAGCAGCACCAGCTTGAGCCCCTGCCGGGTGTAGCTTTTGAAGCCCTGGTCGAAGGTCACCATTTCACTTCCCAGCCGAATGGCCAGCGCGGCGAGGTAGGCATCCATCCACATATTTGGCGCTGGCCGGGGCGTGGCGGCGGTCTTCAGCCACAGGGCACGCACACCTGCCGGCTCATCCACAGCGCTCACAGCAGGATCTGCATAAACCTGCGTCAAGTAAGCGACGGCCTCGGCATTGCTGAGGGGCTGAAGGCCAAATGGCTCCATCACGCGCGGCTGGGTCACGAGCCGCAGAAACCCCATCTCGGCAGGCCGGCAAAAGAGCAGGTCGCCCGCGGCAAGCGGGGCGGCCTGGTGCCAGGCCCGGGCCGCTTCATGCTGGGGATGCTGGGGCAGGCAGAGTGCCAGCCAGGCATTAACGTCGAGCAATTTCTTCATGATGCTCTACCTCCAGATTCGTGTCGGCCTGCTTCAGCCAATCGTTGATTTGCTGAGCGCTCAGGGCACGACTCCGGGGTTTGCTCGACGCCTTGGAAGGAGTCAGCGGACGCGCGGCAATGACCGGCAGACGCTTGGGCAGGCCCCTGGCTCGCGCAGGGGTGGCCGGGACGGCCGCTGACGGCATGCGCAGGAGTTCGGCGGCCAGCACCTGCAGGGTCTTGCCATCTTCCAGCGCGCGCAGTTTCAGTCCGCGCACCAGATCCTCCGGAAGATCGACGGTGGTTTTCATGGGCGCTTTTTCCTGTGTTGGAGTTCGGACGCCTTGGGGCGGGCCAGGGCGGCACGGAAACGCTCCGCCATCAACACACGCAGGGTCTTGCCCTCCTTCACGGCCGCCATTTTCAGCTCCCGGAGCAGGTCATCAGGCAAATGCAGCGTCATTTTCATACATCCAGTTTTCCAGCTTTCCAGCTGGCTGTCAAGGTCATCAGGGGAACCCCAAGTCACTTCGTCAGCCCGCCGGTGGGTTATAGAATGCTTTGGGCGATGGTCCTCCGCCGGCATCCATCCTAGCCGGCACCACGCTGCTTGCGTAACTCGTTGATGTGCCGGAGACAGGACTCGAACCTGCACTGGTTGCCCAACCAGATCCTAAGTCTGGTACTTGCGTGTTTTGGTTTGTTCGCCTATGTTCGCAATGGAGCGGATTAATACCTTGATTATCAAGGCTATATGGAGAATCTAATTTGTCATGAGCGAACAAAAGCCAACTTTGAAGGACAAAAAAAGTGGCCAAGAAGTGGCCAAGCTTAGACGCCAGGTGGCCCTGGGCGGCAAGCTGGCCAAGACCGATGCCCGCTATTGGGCAGCACGACTCTTCAAGAACAGCTACACCAAGGAGGGCGACGTTCAGTAGACGCGCACCTTCTGTGCACGCATCGCCCTGTCGGGCCGGCGGGAAACCTTCAATCTCGGGACGCCGAACAAGGATGCCGGGGCGCGGCGGGCGGTGGAAATCTACACCTCACTGCTGGCCAACGGCTGGGACGACACTTTGGCCAAGTACAAGCCCAAGAGCATCAAGCCTGTCCACATGGCCACCTTGGGCG
>JAEYYS010000041.1 GCA_023428335.1 Verrucomicrobiota bacterium
CCTCCGCCCCCTTCTCCGCCCCCTACTCCGCGCCAGCCTCGCCGCCGCCCTGCTGGCGCCGACCGCCTCCCATGCCGCCAACGCCCAGGAACTCGCCAGCAAGTTCAAGGCCCTGCCGACCGTGCCGGAAACCGAGCTACCGGCCCTGTCCAACGCCCTCGGGCCCTTCCGCGGTGCGGTGAAGCACGAGGGCTTCGAAGGCGCCACCTGGGTGACCTTTCCCTTCATCGAAAACGCCGCCAGCCTGGACGTCGATCCGCGCGGCCGCGTGTTCGTCAGCGAGGCCAACCGCTTCTGGCTGGGCGTGCCCGACCTGCGCGGTGCCAATGAAATGATCCGCGACGATTTCAAGGCGCTCACCCTCGCCGACCGCCTCGCCCTCTACGAAAAGTTCAAGGCCAACTTCCCGGCGGACTGGTTCACCTCGGTCGCCGACCGCGTCATCCGCCTCGAGGACCGCGACGGCAACGGCGCGCCCGACCAGCGCAGCCTGTTTTCCGACCGCTTCAAGGCCGCCGAGGACGGCATCGGCTTCTCGCTGCTGGCCGAGCGCGACGCCGTCTACTTCACCTGCATTCCCAAGGTCTGGAAAATGACCGACGCCAACAACGACGGCCGCGCCGACACGCATGAGGCGGTCGCCGGCGACTTCGGCGTGCGCGTCTCCTTCATCGGCCATGACCTGCACGGCATCGTTCGCGGACCGGATGGCAAGCTGTACTTCTCGGTGGGCGACCGCAGCTACGATGTGAAGACGGCGGACGGCCAGGTGCTGCGCGGCGATGGCCGCGGCGCGGTGTTCCGCTGCAATGCCGACGGCAGCGGCCTCGAGCGCTATGCCGACGGCCTGCGCAACCCGCAGGAACTCGCCTTCGACGACTTCGGCAACCTCTTCACCTTCGACAACACCGGTGACATCGGGGACAAGGCGCGCATGGTCTATGTGCTGGAAAACAGCGACGCCGGCTGGAACATGGCGCATCAGTCGCCGCATCAGTACGCCAAGGCGCTCGACTGGGGCGACTTCCGTCCAGCTCGATCGGTCTGGGTGGCCGAGCGCATGTTCGACCTCTGGCATGAGGCGCAGCCACAGTGGGTGCATCCGCCGGTGGCGCATGTAGGCAACGGCCCCTCCGGCTTCACTTTCCTCACCGGTGATGCCCTTCCGGAAGACCTGCGCGGGCAATTCCTGCTGACCAACTACAGCGGCGCCCCGGAGGCTTCGGCGACGCTGCGGGTCGGCTTTGAACCCAAGGGCGCCGGCTTCGCCCTCACCGGCGTCAGCGAGCTGGTGCGCGGCGTCGCCGCCGCCGACGTGGCGCTGGCGCCCGATGGCCGCCTTTTCCTCGCCGACTTCGGCGGTGGTTGGAGCGTCAATACGAATGCCTCGGTGCAGGTGCTGACTCCGAAGGATCCGGCCCTGCGCCAGAACGGTGCGAAAACCGCCGCCCTGCTCGCCGCGGGACTGGACCAACACAACGTGGACGCGCTCATCGCCCTGCTCGATCACGCCGACCGCCGCCTGCGCCAGGAGGCCCAGTTTGAACTCGTCAAGCGCGGGGCGGGTGATGCTCTCGCGAAGCTGGCTGCCGGCCAGGCCTCCCGGGTCGCCCGCCTGCACGCCCTCTGGGGCTTGGGCCAGCTGCAGGCCATCGAGCCGCTGCTCGCCCTGACGAAGGACGACGATCTGGAAATCCGCGCCAATGCCGCCCGCACCCTCGGCGACCTGCGCGCCAAGCCGGCCCGCGCCGCGCTGCACAAGCTGCTGGGCGATGACTCGCCGCGTGTGCGCTCTCTCGCCGCCATCGCCCTCGGGCGTGTGGGCGAACGCGGCGATGCCGAACTCATCGATGCCCTCTACACGGCCGGCGTCAGCCCCGTGGATGTGACGCTGCGCCATGCCCAGTTGTCGGCCCTCGACCGCGTCGGCACCGTCGAGGCCGCCGCCGCACGGGTGGCCAGCGCCGACAAGGAACAGCGCCTGCTCGCCGTGCTCTGCCTGCGCCGTCAGGCCGACCCGCGGCTGGCCGAATTTTTGACGGATGCCGATGCCCAGGTCCGCCATGAGGCCGTGCGCGCCATCTACGACACCGCCGCGCTCGACTCAGCCGCCGGCGCCGCCCTGGCCGCACTCGACCCGGGCGACCTGCCCGAGGCGCTGCAGCGTCGCCTCATCGCCGCCAACTACCGGCTCGGCCAGCCCGAACACGCAAGCCGCCTCGTCGAACTGGCCGGCCATCCGGCGCTGCCGGTGCCCGTGCGCGAGTTCGCCCTGCACGGCGTGCAGATGTGGACCGCGGCCATCGACACCGACCCCGTGCTCGGCCACTGCCGTCCTCAAGTCGTCAAGCAGCGCGCCGCCGAACCGCTCGCCCGTGCCATGGCCGAAGCGCTGCCGCGTTTCCTCAACTCGGAGAAGGAGGGCAAGCTCATCGCCCTCGGCACCCGCCTCGCCAACGCCCTCGGCGTCGCTCTCGACGAAGCCCTGCTGCGCCGCCAGGCCGGCGACACCGCCCTGGCCGCCGACGTGCGCGTGGCCTCGCTCGACAGCCTGATCCAGCTCGGCAAGGCCGAGGACAACGCGTTGCTGGCAAAGCTGCTCCAGCAGTCGCCCCCCGAAGTCAAGGCCGCCGCCCTCCGCCATGGCCTCGCCCGCAAACTCGACGGCATCGAAGACGCCGCGCTCTATGCCATCACCAAGGGCCGGCTTGAACCGGCGCGCGCCGCCATCGCCGGCGTGCCGATCGAGACCGTCGCCGGCCTGTGGAGCAAGCGCCAGCAGCAAGTCCGCCGCGAGCTCTGGCTCGATCTTTTCCTGCGCCTGCAGGCGGAGAATCATGCGGTGCTGAAAAGCCACACCGACCTGCCGCAACGGCTCGCCGAGGTGGGCGGTGATGCCGGCCGCGGCGAGACCGTCTTCCGCAACCAGGGCGCCTGCCTGCAGTGCCACCTCATGAATGGCGAGGGCAGCGTGCAGGGACCGGAACTGACCACCGTGGCGGAGCGTTTGAAGACCGACCAACTGCTCGAATCCCTCATCAATCCGAACGCTGCCATCGCCGAAGGCTACGGCATGTCCTCGGCCACGCTCAAGGACGGCACCGCCCTGGTCGGCCGCCTGGCCAAGGAATCCGCCGAGGAAGTGCTGCTCATCGGGGTCGACGGCAAGCAGACGCAACTGAAGCGCGCTGACATCGCCAGCCTGGCACCGCCGATGTCGGCGATGCCGCCGATGGCCCTCGCCCTGCCACTGCCGGACCTGCGCGACCTCATGGCCTACCTGGCCACCCGCACCCAGGCGAATGCCTCCCGCAAGGGCAAGGCCGACCACGGCGACAGCAAGGCGGAAAAAATCGCCAAGTAAGCGACAGCGCGACAGCGGCCGGGCAAAAAAGTTTTCGTGAACTTTTCTGCCCTCGAGTGGCACGTGGAGGAAATGTCTCGCCTTCTGCCCCTGCTGCTCGCCCTCACCCCTGCGCTGCTGTCCGCCGCCACCCCCTGCCGGATTGAGGTGGTCGAGAAGGGCGGTGGCTGGCCGGTGCCGCTGGTGGAGTTGCGCACCACCCACCACCTGCGCTTCGTCACCGACAACGCCGGGGTGATTGCCCTCGACACGCCAGAACTGATGGGCCGCGAGGTCTGGTTCACGGTCATCGGCCACGGCTACGAGGCGCCCAAGGACGGCTTCGGCTTTGCCGGGGTGCGACTGAAACCCGAGCCCGGCAAGACCCTGCGCGTCGAGGTCGAACGCCGCCTGCCCGCCCGCCGGGTCGGTCGCCTGACCGGAGCCGGCCTGTTCGCCGAAAGCCAGAAACTGGGCGAACACCTCGACTGGCGCGATCAGGGCATCCACGGCTGCGACAGCGTGCAGAAC
>JAEYYS010000052.1 GCA_023428335.1 Verrucomicrobiota bacterium
GCCTCAGCCTGGCCCTCGCCCAATCGCTCGCGCAGCAGCTCGGCGTCGGCAAGCGGCCCGAACACCATGGCCGTGCCCTGCTCGGCAAACCCCAGCAGGACGCGGAAGGCCCGGTCGAGCCCACTGAAGAAAACGCGCCCGGCGTCCGTGCGCAGGATGAGCCAGCCAAACAGCACCTGCAGTCCGAGACCGGCGACGACCGTGCGCCAGGGAAAACGCCGGCGGTTTTCGGACAGCAGCCAAGCGAGGCCGAGGAATACCAGGAGCCCGAGCCAGCCGGCGGAAATCATGGCGTCACGACGGGAAGAGGCTCACTGACCGCCGAGCCGGCGCTGCTCCTCCACGCGCAGCCGCTGTTCCTCGGTGAGGGTCGAGGGCGTGTTGCGGTACTTGTGGGTCAGACCGGCAACGATGACCCCGACATCAAGCACCAGGAAGGCCATGGCGATGAGGATGCTGTAGTGCTTGAGCTGCTCGTCGAGGTACTTGTTGCGGTTGACCGACACCTCCTCGACACGCGCGATGCGCGCCTGCCAGAAACGCCGCCACTGGCGCGGTTCGCGCGAGATGCTGAAGGCAACGGCGAACAGGGCGGTCAGCAGGATGAAGCCAATCTGGTAAGGGAGGGGAAAGCGCTCGTCCATACGGAAGCCGGGATTGCCGCCCTTGATACGGCAGCCGGCTGCGGATGGCAATGCTGGAATGCAGCCCCGCCGAGGGAGGGGTTCGCGGTTCGCGGTTCGCAGTTCTGAGCGGTTCGAAATCCACTCCCCACTCCCCACTCCCCACTCCCCACCCTACTCCGCCGCCAGGAAGCGGTCCTGCGCGGGGGTGTCGCCTGCGGCAGCGACGCGGGCAGCGCCGTTGGCGGCCAGGTGCGACAGCATGTGCCAGGCATCTTCGGGATCGATGCCAAGCTGGGCGGCCATTTCCTCCGCAGCGACTCCCGGCCCGGCGGCCGGCAGGGCCGCACGCACTTGACCGAGCTCGGCGAGGAACTCGGTGGCGGCCTTTTTGCCGGCCTCGACACCGGGCTGGTGGTAGGCGTTGACGTTGACCAGGGTCGCATAGAAGCCGACGGCGCGCTCAAACAGGGCGATGAGCATGCCCAGGCTGAAGGCATTCAGCTCGTGGATGCTCAGGGTGACCGATTCGCGGCCCTTCTCGGCGAGTGCCTTGCGGGTGCCGCGCAGGAAACCCTGCAGGTAATCGCCACTGCGGTAGCCGGGCTCCACTTCGATGCCGGCGCTGTCGCGGGCGCGCGCCACCTGCAGGAAGACGGCGAAGAAGTTGTTCACGCCATCGCGCAGCTGCTGCACGTAGGCGTGCTGGTCGGTCGAGCCCTTGTTGCCGTACACGGCGATGCCCTGGTTGACGACCTTGCCATCGAGATCGTGCTCCTTGCCCAGACTCTCCATGACGAGCTGCTGCAGGTACTTGCTGAACAGCACCAGACGATCCTTGTAGGGCAGCACGACCATGTCCTTGGCACCGCGACCGCCACCGGCGTGATGCCACATGAGGGCGAGCAGCATGGCGGCGTTCTCGCGGGTCGGACGCGAACGCGTCTCGGCATCCATGGCGGCGGCGCCGGCCAGGAACTGACGCACGTCGACGCCCTGCAGGGCGGCAGCCAGGGTGCCCACGGCACTCATGATGCTGGTGCGACCGCCCACCCAGTCCCACATCGGGAACCGCGCCAGCCAGCCCTGGGCACGCGCATGCTTGTCGAGCTCACTGCCGTCGCCGGTGATGGCGACCGCGTGACGGGCGAACTCCAGGCCGCGCGCCTGGTAGCCGGCCTCGGCCTCGAGCATGCCGTTGCGGGTCTCCTTGGTGCCACCCGACTTGGAAATGACCAGGGTCAGCGTCGTGGCCAACTCGGGGCCGATGCGCGCCAGCACGCGGTCGATGCCGTCGGGATCGGTGTTGTCGAAGAAATCGATGGCCAGCGGCGGGTTCGCCGGCGTCAGGGCGTCGGCCACCAACTGCGGACCGAGCGCCGAACCGCCGATGCCGACCACCAGCACGCGGCTGAACTTGCGGCCGTCGGCCGAGGTGATCTTGCCGGCATGGACGTCGGCGGCGAAGTGGAGGGTGGCATCGAGCGTGGTCTCGATCTCGGTCTTCAGCTCGGCATTGGGCGCCAAACCGGGGCTGCGCAGCCAGTAATGACCGACCATGCGCCCCTCGTCGGGGTTGGCGATGGCGCCGGCTTCCAGCTCGCGCATGGCCGCAAAGGCCCGGGTGACCGCGGGTTCCAGATCGGTGAAGAGGTCGTCCGGAAAGTTCATCCGGCTGACATCCATCGAAAAGCCAATCTGCGGGTAGCGGAGGAAATGGGTCTGGAAGCGGTCCCAGAGGCGGTTAGGCGTGCTCATGTGCCGCCAAGAAGCATGGCCGCCCCGTGCGTGCAACCGCTATGTCAGTGCGCCGCCGATGAAAAAAATCCATGGCGACGATGAACGGCGCCGCCGGCGAGGTTCAGGCGCCGCGGCCCTTGCGGTTGAAGCTCGACACCACGCGCTGGGTTTCGCGGTGCACGGCCTTCTCCTTGAGGTCGATGCGCTGGTCACCCTTGGTCTTGCCCTTGCCAACCCCGAGCTCCACCTTGATGTGCGAGCCCTTCCAGTAGGCCTTCAGCACCGGCAGGGTCAGACCCTTCTGCTGGGTGTGGGCGAAGAGCTTGTCGATCTCGCGCTTGTGAAGCAGCAGGCGACGGGTCCGCCGCGGCTCGTGCTGCTCAAAGCTGGCCTTGTCGTACGGCTGGATGTCCATGTTGTACAACCAGACCTGGCCGCGCTCGACCCGGGCAAAGGCATCGGTGAGATTGAGCCGCCCCTGGCGGATCGATTTCACCTCGGTGCCGCGCAATTCAACGCCCGCCTCATAGCGTTCGAGAATGTGATAGTCCCGGAGAGCCTTCCGGTTGGTGGCGATTTCTTCAGACATGCGGCGGCGGAATCAAAGCCGCCCGGGGCCGAAATTCACTCCTCTTCGAGGTCGGCGATGGTGATCTTGCCCTGGATGATCTCCAGCAGGGCAAGGTCGGCCTCACGCAGGCCGGGGCGACGTTCAACCAGAGGCGCGCGGCCGGAGGTGAGCTGCTTGACCCGCTTCGAGACCATGTTGATCAGGATCGGCGGGTCTTTGACGATCTGGGCGGCTTGTTCAACGAGTTCGGCTTTCATCGGCTTGGGGGCCAGCCTGGGACACAGGTGGCGAGGGGGACATGAACTCTAATGCCCCCGCCCCAGCCCGCAAGGTAAAATTTCAAGACCCGACGCCGCCGGCGCAGCGGCGCCACCCGCAATGCCCCGTCCGCCCCGTCCGCCCCGTCCGCCCCGTCCG